>JALHOX010000102.1:0-10896 GCA_022842805.1 Phycisphaerae bacterium
CGACGTACTCGAATATCACCTGCAAGCGCCGCGCGAGTACTTCGACGCCGGGCGCATTCAGTTTTTGCCGCACAACGGTTACGCCCAATTTCCGCAGCAGGTGGAGTTGCTCTATCTGCTGCTGATGCACCTGCGCGGCAGCGTGCACGAAGCCGCGATCTCGGCCCAACTCCTGCACCTCGCACTGGGCGTGCTCTCGGTCGTGGCGATCGGCGCGTGGCTGCCACGCGGGCCGGCGCGGTGGGTTGGCGTGCTGGCGGCGGGCAGTGTGCCGTGGCTGCCCTATCTGGGCTGTCTGGCCTACAACGAACTGGGCGTGCTGTATTTCGCGACGCTCGCCGTCGCTCTTGTGTTGCAGGCCCTCGCCGAGCGCGACGCCGCGGCGCAGCGGCGTTGGCTGATCTTCGCCGGATTGCTGGGCGGGCTGGCGACCGGGGCCAAGCTGACCGCCGCGGGCGTCGTCGTCGCGCCGCTGGTACTCGCGTGGCTTTTCGCGGCGAGGACCGCGCTCGCGCCGCGCGTCGGACAGGCTGCCGTTATCGCACTCGCGGCGCTCCTGGCCTTCGCGCCCTGGATGGTGCGCAGCTACAGCTTCACGGGAAATCCGGTGTATCCGTTTGCTTACGACATCTTCGGCGGTCGCGACTGGTCGGCCGAGCAAGCCGCCCAGTGGGATCGCGGCCATGCGCTGCCGATCGTCGATCAACCGCTGCGGCCGCGCCTGGCGCTGGCGTGGCGCGAGGCCTTCGCATCCTCGATGTTCGGACCTGCGGCGTTTGCTCTCGCAGCCGTCGGCGCGGCACTTCGCCGCGACCGGGCTGCGGCGCTCTTACTGATTTTCGTCGTCGCCGCTTTGGTGGCGTGGATGACGCTGACGCATATGCCCGGTCGTTTTCTGGCGCCGCTGGTCGGCGCGCTGGCGTTGCTGGCAGGCCGTGCCGCCGAGGGTGCATCGGCGAAGCAGCGTGGCATCGCCGCCGCACTGGTTGTTCTGGCCCTTGGCGGCTCTGTCGCGAGCGCCGTGGCGATCACGCAGCGGATCGACAAGGCCACGGCCGACTATCGCGCACGGACGAACGTCTGGCTGACCGACATGGTCGATCGGGCCGACATCCTGATTGATTTCGCCCAGCCGCTGAATCACGTCCTCGAAGACCAGCCCGGCCGCCTGCTGCTGATCGGCGACGCCGCCCCGTTCTACATCACGGCACCGCATCGCTACACGGTCGTCTTCAACCGCGACCCGTGGCTCGAATTCTCAAAGAACGCCGCCGCAGCCGACGCCGTCGACTGGCTGCGTTCCAACGGGTTTTCGCATGTGGTATTCTGCTGGCCCGAGATCGACCGGCTCGCCGGCAGCTACGGCTTTGCGGCCCACGTGACGCGCGCCTGGGCGCAGTCGCTGGTCGCCGCCGGCCTCCAGCCGACCGGCCCGCGCGGCGATGACGCCGCCAGCGAACGATACGACATCTACCGCGTGCCGCAGACGCCGAGCTCGCGCGGAGCCGCCAGCAAATGAGCGCACAGGCCCATCCCAGCCCGCAAAAATCCGCCATCAAGCGGTTGCTCGGAATCTTTCGCTGGGCCTTGCTCGCGGCGGCGATCGTCTTCCTCTATCGCGCCGTCTCGTGGAACGACTACATCCGCGTCAAGCCGGCCGAGGGCCCCTACGTCCGTCTGTTGGAGATGCAGAGCGAAGCCGGGCCATTCACGGTGTTGCGCGACGGCAAACAGACGACCCTCACGCTCGACGAAGTCCATGCGGTCAACGGCTTGCCCGACATCCGCTACGGCATCGCGGGCGTGCTGCAGCGCATCAACTGGAGTTGGGCGGCGATTTCGCTGGCGCTCTTCGCCCCCGTCCCGCTGATGGCGGCGCTGCGTTTGGTCTGGATGCTGCGGATGCAGCAGGTGCTGGTCTCGATCTGGACCGCCATCAAGCTCACCTACGCCGGCAACTTCTTCAACTTCGCGTTGCCGGGCTCGACCGGGGGCGATTTGATTAAGGCCTATTACCTCACCGCTCACACGCATCGCAAAACCGAAGCCGTCACGGTCGTGTTTCTCGATCGTGTCATCGGCCTGATCGGCCTCGTGCTGGTCGCGGCGATCATGATCGTCTGCGCGTGGGATTCGGCCCGCTTCGGCCGTATCGCCGTCGGACTGGGGACAGTGCTGGGCATCCTCGCACTGGGCAGCCTCGTGGTCTTCAGCGAGCGTCTGCGTCACGCCGTCGGCCTTCCCAAACTCGCGGCCATGTTGCCCGCCGGACAACATCTGCTGCGCATCGGTCGGACGCTCACCGCCCTTCGCGATCATCTGCCGCTCAGCTTCGCCTGCCTGATGCTCACGGTCACGCTGCAGTTTCTGGTGATGGTCAGCGTCTACGCCTTCGCTCTCGCGCTGCAAATGAAGGGCGATTTCCCGCAATATCTGATCTACGTGCCGATCCTCTTCCTCGTCGCCGCCCTGCCGATCGCCCCGCCGCAAGGGTTCGGCGTGATGGAAGCGTTTTCGCTGCAGTTCTTCGGCCGCGACGCGGGCAACACGCCGGCTCAGGCGCTGGCCCTGGCTCTTGCCATCCGCATCGTGCAGCTCGTTTGGGCATTGCCCGGCGGCCTCGTTCCGCTGCTCGGGGCGCATGTCCCGCGGGCCGATGAGCTGGCGGAGATGGAAGAGAGCGACGAGGGCGACGCCTCCGAGCCTCCGATGGAAACCAGCAGCGACATCGCCGGCTCCTCCGTCGGGGCTGTGGCATGAGCGACGCGCCGCGGCCTCGCGCCGCGTCCGAGCTCGGCCGTTCTCTTCTCGCCGTCTTCTCGCTCGCGCTCATGATTCTGCTGATCCACGGGGTCTCGCTGCGCGGCGGCTGGCTCATGGACGACTGGGCGCACCTGCGACAACTGCGCGAGGCGAAGTGGACGCTGAGCGATCTCACCGCGGCCTGTCGCCTTGAGCTCGTCGGCGGCATCACCGAATACTGGTGGATGCCCGATTGCACGCTGCGTTTTTTCCGACCGGTCGCATTCGGGCTGATGAAGCTCACCTACGAGCTGACGAACTGGACTCCGCTCGCGATGCACGCCGCCAGCCTCATTTGGCATTGGCTCGCGTGCGTACTGATTTTCGCCCTGCTGCGCCGGCTCGGGGCGCGCTTGCTGCATGCATGGATGATGACCGCGCTCTTCGCAATTCATCCGGGGCATGTGAACACGGTGCAGTGGATCGCCTGCCAGACCGAGCTGATGGTCACGACGTTTCTGCTCATCGGCACGCTGGCTTTCGCCGCGTTTCGGGCGTGGCCGCGACTTTGTGATCCCGTCGCCTCGATCCCGCCCGTTCCGGGCGAAACAAGTGGCAACGCAGTGGATCGAATGACCCTGGGCCGATGGTTCGCCGGCGGACTCTGCGCCGTCTGCTACGCGCTCGCGCTGGGCTGTCGCGAAAACGCGATCATGTTTCCGCTGGTGCTGGCGTCGATGGAGCTGGTGCTGCCGCGCGAAAAACGCCGCGGCGGATTGTGGTTCTACGCCCTGCTGATCGGCGTCGCCGTCGCATATCTCGCGCTGCGCACCATTTCGCTGGGCGGTGCGGCGCTGCCGCCCAAGCCCTACGTCATTCCGCCCACCGATCCGACGTTTGTTCGTTTCGTCTTCGACAAACTCTGCTATTACCTGATCGGCGAGTTTCTGCTCGTTCCCTGTATCCCCATCGGCGGCATCCCTTACTTCCGCGGCCACCCGATCGCCTTCTACGGCATGACCGCCTTCACCGCCCTGCTGCTGCTGTGGAACGTGGTTGCATTTCGCCGCCGCGCCCCCGGCGCGCTGGGGGTCGTCTGGCTGGTTGCGTTTCTCGCGCCCCTGCTGCCGGCGTTCAGCAGTTCGCACCACCTCTATCTGCCGGGCGTCGGCTCGACCATCGTCGCCTGGCTGGTGTTGCACGAAATCACGCGGCCGCGCACGCAGCCGCTGACCGCCTTCGCCCGCTTCCGCGCTCGCAGCGCTCATGCCGCCATCGGCGTCGGCGCGCTGGGTTTTGCGGCGATGAGCTTTTTCCTGCCGGTGCTGGCGGTCGACACGGCCCACCGCGTCGAGAAGATCGTGACCGACGAAGTCTGCGCGTCGCCGCGAAAGCTCAAGAGCGGCGACACGATCTACATCGCCAATCTGCCGATCATCGCGCATTACCTCAAGCTGATGATCGAAGAGCGCACCGGCCTGCGCGACCTGCGCGTCGTGCCGCTCACCTGGGCCCCGCGCGTGCTCGGCATGTGGGGCACCGAAGCGCTTTCCGAATATGAGTGGGTCGACGAAAAGACGATCGACATCCGCATCAGCGGCGACCCCTGGTTCGCCGAGATCTACGGCATGCTGGTCGACGAAACGCTCGGTCGCGAGATGCCGGTCAGCCGTGACGCACCGGTGGAGACCAAGGACTTTCGCGTCGAGCTGCTGGAAGGCGACCGCGACGCGATCACCGCCCTGCGCTTCCGATTCAAGGAATCGCCCCTCCGCGACAACGCGCACCTCTTTTTTGGTACGCGCGCTCGCTGGGCCTACGAAGTCTGCGAATACACCCCGCCCGCCGCATCTCAGCCGGCGCCGTAGCCGCCCGTCGGCGCGGCTCTGCTCCCCCGCATCGATCCTCACTCCAAGCTGAGAATTTCGGTTGGCGAATGGCGCGTCGCGATCAGCAGCGGGTAGTCCTCGCCGAGGCGCGCCCGGTGAGTTCGCAGCGCCACCTCGGGCGCGTTGTTCTCGGCGCTGAGGTGCGCCAGGGCCGCCCAGCGCAGCCGCTTGCCGCAGCCCGCGAGCAACTCCGCGGCCTCGTTGTTGGAGATGTGTCCGCGCTCGCCGCGGATCCGCTCTTTCAGTTCCGGCGGATAAGGCCCCGCCTCCAGCATCTGCGGGTCGTAGTTACTCTCGATGTAGCAGGCATCGACGCTGCGGAGAGCCGAGTGCAGCATCAGAAACGGATGGCCCAGATCGAGAAAGATGCCGAGTTTGGCCGCGGCGCACTCCACCACGAAGCAAACACCATCCACCGCATCGTGCGGCGTGGGGATGGTGCGCACCAGGACGCGCCCCTCGCCGAAGCTCAGCGTTTCGCCCGCCTGAAAATAGCGCAGATCCTCCATCGGCCCGAGCTGAAATTGAACGGCGCTGTGCGTACGCCGCGTGCAATAAACCGGCAGGCGAAAGAGCCGCGCATAAGTGCCGGCGTGGCGGACGTGATCGCTGTGATCGTGCGAGAGGATCAGACCGTCGAGGCCGTGCATCGATCGGCCGCGTTGCTGCATCCGCAGCTTGGCCTGCTTCGCGCTGATGCCGGCATCGAACATCAACCGCACGCCTTCGGCCTCGACGTAGATGGCGTTGCCGTTCGAACCCGATTGGAGCGAAAACGTGATCATCGCGCATCCCCGCCGGAGCGCGGCGCAAAGCGCCGCCATTGCCCGTCGCCGTGCAGAAACTCCGCCGGCTGATAGCGGGCCTTATAGCTCATCTTGCGACAATCGGCGACGTAGTACCCCGAATACCAGTAGGGCAGTCCGCGGCGACGGCAAAGCTCGATCTCGCACAAGACGGAGAAGACGCCCAGGCTGCGCCGCGCCTCCGCTGGATCGTAGAAGAAATAGACGCTGGACACGGCGCGCTCGGTGATGTCGATGGTGCCTACTCCCACCAGCCGACCCGCGGCCCAGTAGGTCATCTCTTCGGTAAAGCCCAGATGCTGCACGAACGATCGCTCGTAGTTCTCCGGCGTGGAATCCTCCACGCTGTCGTGCTGCTGCGACTGATAACGGCGATAGAGCTCGAACCGCTCGTCGCTATACGCCGGCTCGCCGATTTGCACGTCGACGTCCTCGTTCTTTCGCAGCGCCCGGCGCATCGAATCGCTCGGCTCAAACTCATCGACCGGCACGCGGATCGGCACGCATTCGGCACAGCTCTTGCAGGATGGCATGTAGATCATGTCCCCGGCTCGGCGAAAGCCGGAATCCATGAATTGCTGGTAGCCCGTCGCGTCGGGCTCGCCCGCGTAGTTGACCAGGACCGAGGCCGTCCGGCCCGCCAGATAGGGGCACGGGTAGTCGCCGCTTTTGAGCAGCGGCAACGCTCGCCCGAACTGGCGCACCACGAGACCCAGGTAAGGACTGGCCATTGGTGCTTGGAGTGTAGCGAGTCGCGCGCGGTCTTCGCTGCGGCGATTAGTCGTCCACCGGGGGACTGTCGGTGCTCCATTCGGCGTCGGCCGCCTCGGCGCCGGAGTTCGTGCCGCGCACGCCGGCGTCGCCGCCGACGAGTTCGTTGATGAACTGCGTGCTGGCGTCGTCCGCGGGCCAGTAGCGGATCAGACCCGGCTCGGTACCGGTGAGGCGCTGCTCATAGCTGCTGCTGATCTGGGCCACGGTGCGGGTACTGCTCCAGAGGCGGATGTCGGCGAGATTTCCGACGAAGCCGTTGCCCAGCAGCAGCCGCGTGACCGAGAGACCGAGATTGCCGGGAATGGGCGGGGCCGTGCCGATCAGCGCTCCGTCGAGATAGACGCCGGCGCCGATTTCGTCGGCGTTGAAGGTGATGGCCAGATGTCGCCAGCGATCGGCGAGGTTGTTGGCGTCGATCGTGGTGCTGACGCCGGCGATGGTCAGTACGACCCGATTCGCGCCCGGGTTGACGGAGACGATCAGCGAGTTATCGCCGAGGTTCACCAGCGTGCCGCCCGAGACGTTTGTACGGAACCAGAACTCGAGCGTGAGCGCGTCGAGCGTTTGCGCCGCGCCGCCAAGATCGGTGAGGGGCAGCGTGGCGCGGTCGCCGGCCGCAAACTGGAGCGAGGCGGAGGCTGCATCGACGCGGATGGTCGTCGTGATGGTGTTCTCGACGCCGCCGCCGGTGACGACGCGGAGCGAGGCGGTGTATTCGCCGGGGCGGGTGTATTGATGGGAAGGACTGGGGTCGCGATCGGTGTTGCCGTCGCCGAAATCCCAGAAATAGTCGCGGATTTCATCGTCGGGAGCGCTGCTGGAGGTGCCGTCGAAGCGAACGAGGAGCGGGGCCGGTCCGGAGTTGACGTCGGACTCAATGATGGCGGTCGCGCCGACGCCCGCCGCCCGGATGTCGACCGAATCGGTGGCCGACTCATCGGCGCTGTCGGTGACCGTGACGCGCACCTCGTAAAGCCCCGGCGCCGTGAAGGTGTGCGTGACCTGCTCGCCGCTGGCGGTCGTGCCGTCGTCGAAACTCCAGACGAAGGCGAGCGGGCCGGCGTTGCGCGAGGTGGAGCCGCTGGCGGAAAAGGCGACCGTGAGCGGCGCGGCGCCGCTGCGGATGGAAGCATCCGCGGCGGCCGTGACTGCCGAATCGCCGGTCGACGGGGCGGGTGGGCAGCCGCAGACGGCGGCGAGCAGCAGCGCAAGCGCCGAGAATTTACGGAGAGCGTTGTCCGAATTGGATAGCAAACTCATGCAGTGTTCCTTACGGCATTGGCGCGTTCTAACGCGGAGCCCGGTGTCGGAAACGCGCGTGGCGCAAATACCGCGCTGGAAGTATACGAATGGCGACCAGCGCGCCGAGCGCGTGTCCCGCCGACGTCCGGTCTTGTAAGCGCACTGCGCAATCAACACCACTTTTTCATTGCCGATTGAAAAAACCGGTTTAGAATGCAAGTGCGCTTCGGGGCGAGCTGGATTTGACGCGTTGCGACTAGTCGTCGCTCGACGTTGCTCGATGCGGACCCATCTGGGCGCGGAAAGTTGAGTGGGTCACATGGCCAAGGTCACGATCGACACGATCAGCAAATACACTGGTCTGTCGCGGGGGACGGTGTCCAGAGCGCTCAACAACCGCAGCGACATCAGCGAAGCCACGCGCCAGCGCGTGCTGGAGGCCTGTCGCGAGTTCAAGTATGTGCCCAATCCCGCGGCGCGGGCCCTCGCCACCGGGCGCGGTTACGCGATCGCGGCCTTTGTGGCCAATTTGTGCGGCGCGGCGCAGCGCGGGGTGTTGCAGGGAATTCTCGATACGGCGCGGGCGGGCGGCTACACCGTGCAACTGACGAGCGTGCTGGGCGATGCTCAATCGGTCGCTCTGGCGCTGCGCAGCGCGATGAACGAGCGCATCGACGCGGCATTCGCTCTGGCGCCCCTGCCGCCGGAGCTGGTCGACGAATTCGGCGGACTGCTCGGCCCGCGCCCCTTCGCGCATCTGAACGAATCCATTCCGACGGGCGACGCGTGGCTGTTCGACGAAGTCGAGTCCGGAGCGCTCGCCGCGCGGCATCTGCTGTCCCGTGGTGTTTCGAGCGGCGGAGACCTGCTCTACGTTCACGACGATCTCGCCGACGGCGACGGACGACGCAGGCGCGGCTTTGTGTCGACGTGCGAGCGTGAGGGGTTGCGGCCGATGATCATGCAGGTGGATCACGCGCCGCCCGATGGCGCCGACGGCAACTGGAACGAAGTGCGCGAAGCGCTGCGACGGGTGCGGGCCGTGGCGACGAGCGACGACATGACGGCCCTGCGGGTGATGATGTTGGCGCAGCAGGTGGGCCGCGCGGTGGGGCATGATCTGCAACTGGTGGGCCAGGGTAATGAACTTTTCGCGTCGTCGCTCACGCCGGCGCTGTCGTCGGTGGACTTTGGCGGAGAAGAGATCGGCCGGCGCGGGACGGAGGCGCTGTTGCAGCGCGTCCGCGGCGAGCGCCTGGACGGACCGGTGGAGACGCGCGTGGCGCCGCGGCTGATCGTGCGCGGGTCGAGCGAAGCTCGCTAGGTTCGCCGCCGCTGCTCAGGCGGCGCTGGTGAGCAGCGCCACGAACCCGGCGATATCTCCGACAGATACGACGCCATCCTGATTCATGTCGGCCAGCAGCGCATCGCACGCGGGGAACTGCAGGCGGTATTGCGTGGGGTTGGTCAGCGCCAGCACAAATCCGCTGATATCGCCCACGCTCACCAAGCCGTCGCAATTGAGATCGCCGGGAATGTCGACCGGCTCGGCGCCGATGCGCGCGATGATGAAGGCGACGGCGAGCGGATCGGTGACCGAGCCGATTCCGCCGTGGCCCGCGCCGGGGACGATCACGTACTGACGATCGATTCCCGCGTCGGCCAGCGCAGCTTCGAGCCGGGTGCTTTGGTTGAGCGGCACGGCGCGGTCGGCGTCGCCGTGGCCAATGAAGACCGGCGGATCGGAGGAGTCGATCCAGGAGATGGGGTTAGCGCTGATCGTTCGCTGCACGAGTTCCGGATAGGGCGCGTTGGGGTTGGACAGATTGGCGCGGATGTCGCCGATGCCCTGGCCGGCCTGATCCCAGCCGATGAGCCGCGACTCGGGCGAGTTTGCAGCGTCGTGATCTACCACCGTGCCGGGCGGGTCGGTCACGTCGAGCTGCATATTCAGCAGATCGGTCGGGCCAAAGTAATCGACCACCACCTGCACCCTGCTGGAAAAGCCGAGGTTGCCGCCGCTGGCGCCCTCCAGCGCCGGCGCATTGCCCGCCGCGCCGAGCAGCGCCACCAGATGACCGCCGGCCGACGCGCCCCAGGCGGCGATACGGCGCGGGTCGATGGAGAAGGTGGCGGCGTTGGCCCGGAGGAAGCGCACGGCGCCCTTCACATCATGAATCTGGGCTGGAAAGATGGCCTCGAAGCTGAGGCGGTAACTGGCGCTCACGACGACGAAGCCCTGATTTCGCATGGCCAGGATCGCGGGCGGCACGTTTTGATAAGTGCCGCTCTGCCAGCCGCCGCCGTGGATCCACATCACGCAGGGAAACGGACCGACGCCCGCGCCGGCGGGCGGGACGTAGATGTCCATGCGTTGCTCATCGACGCCGGCCGCATCGGTCGGCACGACGGCGAAGAGCACATCGTTAAACGTGGGGGTAATCTGCGCCTGCGCCGAAGCGACGGCGGCCAAGGCGATGATGGCGAGGCGGATTCTCCACGGATAAATCGGCATGGTGTTGCCCTCGTGTGATGCGGCGCGGGGTCTGTAGCTCCGTTGTGGAGCGGAACGCCGGCGCGACGCGGCTATTGCAGAGGCCGGCCGGCGAAATTCGCGCCGGGTGGGGGTTATTCGGGCCGTGGCTACCGCGGCGGCGGGGCGTACCACGTCGCTTTTTTGCGTCCGTGAAACTGCAAACCGGCCCATCGCAGCCGCTCAAAGTCGTAGCTCTTCGCCGCCTGGTCGAGGCAGACGGCGAGGCTGGGAGCAGCGTTGCCGCTGAAAACTTCGCGGCCCGAGACTTTGATCGCCAGCGGCTGGGACCAATCGAACATGCCGTCGCAAAGCCAGATCGTCAGCTCGCTGATGTGCTCTCGGCGGACCTCGATCGTCTGGCCATGAATGCGGCCGGTGAGTTTGCCGAGCCGGGCGCGCAACTCGCGATGAAAGGCGTCCTGGGCGGTCTCGCGCGGACGCGGCTCGACGGTGAAGCGTTGCTGATCTTCCCAGGCGGGGCCGGCCCACGCGGCGCCTTCGAGCCAATCAGTGCGAGCCTGATAAAGCCAACGGAAGCTGCGCTGCGACTCGGCCGGTGGTGCGACGCGGCGCGCGGCGAGCCAGGCGCGGACGACTTCGGCCGACGGCACGACGCCGCCGTGGCCGACGCCGGGCAGCTCAACAAACACGCATGGGAGCGCGAGCTTTTCGCATGCGGCGCGAAGCTTGCGATTCAGCCCGGCGATACCGCCCTGCGGGCTGTTCTCGCCGGCGTCGCCGACGGTGTCGTCTGCGCCCCAGACCGTCCAAAGCGGCAGGCCGCGGACATTCGGCAGAAACTCTTCCCAGAGCGCGTCGGCGCCGAGCATGTTGAAGGTGCCGGCGAGCGCGAGGCCGCTGGCAAATTCGTCCGCGTGCATCAAAGCCAGCGTCCAGGTTCCGTGTC
>JALHOX010000102.1:10906-11774 GCA_022842805.1 Phycisphaerae bacterium
CCGCCGCGCGAGTAGCCGGTGAGATGGACGCGGTCGGCGTCGATGTGGAATCGGCGGCGCAGGTGAGCGAGTGCGCGGGGGTGTTCGTCGCTGGGACCGGCCTCGTAGATCACGAATTGCTCGTAGCCGTCCGGCGCGGCAATGATGAATTCATCCACGCGGTCATCGAGCAATTTCGCGACGTACGCGATGATGCCGCGGGCGTCGCCGCCGGTGCCGTGCAGGGCGTAGATCAGCGGATAGGCGCGGCGATGGTCATGTTGACGCGGGAGGCGGACTTCGATGGAACGCGTGGCGCCGTCTTTGAACTCGATCGATTCCGTCAGAATCCGGCCGGGCTCCGGCGGGGCGCTGGGCGAGAAAAGATCGGCGGCATGGAGCCAGTCTCGGAGCTTGGCGCGGTCGTAGGCGGGGTCGGCCTCGATCCGGGCCACGATGGCGGCGCGCCGGGCGACATCGGCGGTTGCAAAATAGTCCTTCAGATGAGCGAGGATGGCGGCTTCGTCGGCCCGCGCGGCGGAGAAGACCAACGCGAAGATGACGAGCGTCGCGCGAGCGCGTGAATTCATCATCGGCGAATCACGACGGCTCGAATTGCATCGCCAGCAGCGTCAGGTCGTCCATTACGGCGGCGGGCGTGCTGACATGGTTGCGGACGGTCGTCAGCGCGGCGCTCAAAAGCATCGGCGGCGCGTGGTTGGGGAGCTTGGCGAGTTCGAACATGACTGATTGGACGCCCAGCAGACTGCCGTCGGGCGCGGAAGCCTCCGACAAACCGTCGGTGAAGAACAGTGCCGCATTGAGCCCGGGGGTCGGGGCCAGCTTGCGGATCGGATAGTCATCCTCGGGGCAAATGCCGAAAGGCAGT
>JALHOX010000103.1 GCA_022842805.1 Phycisphaerae bacterium
CCCCGTCATCAGCACCGGCCGCAGCCGCGTCAGCGCCGTCTCCTCAATCGCCTCCAACAATTCCATCCCGCCCGCAATCAGCGAGCGGAAGTACGACACAAACACCATGTCCCCCACCACCGAAATGCCCAACAGCGCCACCAGCCCCACGCCCGCCGAAATGCTGAACGGCATCTCACGCAGATAGAGCGCCGTCAACCCGCCGATCGCCGCCAGCGGCAACGTCAGAAAGATGCGAATCACATCCGCAGCGCGACCATAGGTGACATACAGCAGCGTCACGATCAGCGCCAGCGCCAGCGGCACCACCACCATCAGCCGTTGAAACGCCCGCTCAAAATGCTCAAATTGCCCGCCAAATCGCACGAAATACCCCGCCGGCATCGGCACCTCGCGCTCGATCGCCGCCTTCGCCGCGCTGACAAATCCCGCCAGATCCCGCTCGCGCACATTGGCCTGCACCACGATCCGCCGTCGTTGCCACTCGCGCGAGATGGTCGACGGCCCCTCGGTTTGCCGAATCGTCGCCACGCGCTCCAGCGGCACGCGCTCGCCGCTCGCCGCCAATAGCTGAATCCGCGCCACGGTTTCGATATCGACCCGCGCCTCATCCGCCAGCCGCACTACCAGGTCAAACCGCCGCTGCCCCTGAAACACCTCGCCCACCTTCGCCCCGCCAAAGGCCTCGATCACCTCCAGCGCGTGCGCCGTCGAAATGCCGAAGCGCGCGATCGCCGTCGGGTCGATCCGCACCTCCAGCATCGGCTGACCGGTGATCTGCTCCACCGCCACATCCGCCGCGCCCGGCAGCTTGCGGATCACATCCTGCACCTTCGCCCCCAAATCGCGCAGCGTCGCCAGGTCGTCGCCAAAGATCTTGATGCCCACGTCGCTCCGCACGCCCGCCACCATCTCGTTCATCCGCAGCTCGATCGGCTGCGTCATCACGCTCCGCATCCCCGGCAACTGCTCGATCACCGCGCCGATCCGCCGCTCCAGCGACTCTTGATCATGCGCCTGCTTCCACGAGCTGCGCGGCTGCAGCGTCATGTAGATATCCGTCAGCTCCAGCCCCATCGGGTCCGTCGCGATCTGGGCCGTGCCGGTGCGCGACCAGACATCGCGAATCTCGTCGGGGAATTTTTCACGCAGCAGCGTCTCGATCCGTCCGCCATAGCGCACCGATTCATCCAGCGAGACGCCCGCCAGCCGAATCGCGTTGACCGTGATCGCCTCTTCCGACAAGCGCGGCACAAACTCCGCCCCCAGATTGCGCACCAGCCAGCCGCCAAAGGCCAGCCCCAGCACGCCCAGCGCGATCACCGCCCCGCGCTCCGCCACCGCCAGCCGCAGCACCGGCCGATACAGCCACTTCAGCAGCCGCATCAGCGCGTTGTCGCCCTCGTGCGAGCTGCGGCGAGAAAGCAGCAGGCTCGCCAGCACCGGCATCAGCGTCAGCGAGAGCACCATCGACCCCACCAGCGCGAACACCACCGTCAGCGCCATCGGCCGAAAGAGCCGCCCTTCGACGCCCTCCAAGGTCAGGATCGGCAGATACACCAGAATGATGATCAGTTCGCCAAACATCGTCGGCTTGCGCACTTCGAGCGCCGCCTCGCGCACGATGTCGAGGTTGCTCCGCCCCGGCGCCGCCCCCGCCAGCCGCCGCACGCTGTTCTCGACCATGATCACGCTGCTGTCGACGATCAGCCCAAAGTCGATCGCGCCCAGGCTCATCAGGCTGCCCGCGATCCCGAATCGCAACATCGACCCCGCCGCGAAGAGCATCGAGAGCGGAATCGCCAGCGCCACGATCAGCCCCGCCCGCAGATCCCCGAGAAAAATGAACAGCACCGCGACAACGAGAATGCCCGCCTCGAACAGGTTGTTTCGCACCGTCGCGATGACATGATCGACCAGGTCCGTCCGCAGATAGAGCGGCTCCAGCACCACGCCCGCCGGCAGCGTCGGACGAATCCGCTCGATCTCCTCCGCCACGCGCCGCGTCACCTCGGCACTGTTCTCGCCGATCAGCATGAAGACCAGCCCCAGCACCACCTCGCCCTTGCCGTTGGCGGTCGTCGCCCCGCGCCGCAGCTCGTTGCCCACCTCGACCCGCGCCACATCGCGCACCCGCACCGGCACGCCGTCGATCGTGCGAATCACGATCATGCCGATTTCCTCGGCACTCGAAACGCGGCCGATCCCCCGCACCAGATGCACCTCCCCCGCCTGATCGAGATTGCCCCCCGCAGCGTTCACGTTGTTGTCGCGCAGCGCCTGTGTCACCTCGTCCCACGTCAGGCCGAATTTCACCAGCCGCTCGGGAATCAGATTGACCTGATACTGCCGCCGCTCCCCGCCCCACGTGTTCACCTCCGCCACGCCCCGCAACGACCGCAGCCGCGGGCGAATCTCCCAATCGTGCAGCGTCGTCAGCTCTTCCAGCGTGTGGCTCTCGCCCCGCAGCACATAGTGAACCACCTCGCCCAGGCCGGTCGCCGCCGGCCCCAGCTCCGGCCGCGCCACACCCGTCGGCAGCTCCACCGACTGCAGCCGCTCGTTCACCACCTGCCGCGCGAAGTAAAGATCGGTGCCATCCTCAAAGAGCAGCGTCACCTGCGACAGGCTGTACTTCGAGATCGATCGCACCTCGTGCAGCTTCGGCAAGCCCGCCAGCACCTGCTCGATCGGAAACGTGATCAGCGACTCCACTTCCTCCGGCGGATACCCCGGCGCGGTCGCGTTCACCTGCACCTGCACCGGCGTCGTGTCGGGAAATGCGTCGATCGGCAGGCGCTGCAGCGCCGCCGCCCCCACAAACACGAGAATCACGCTCGCAATGATGACCACGGCGCGATTCTGCAGCGAGAGCCGGATGATGTGTTCGAGCATGTGGCGTCCGTGCGATGACTTCGAACAGAACAGTGGGCGGCGCGGGCCGCGGGCGCTATTGCGACTTCGCCTTCGGCACTTCGCAGCAACCGGCCCCGAGGTTGCCGCGCATGATTTCGGTCTTCAGCAAAAAGCTGCCGCGCGTCACCACCGGCTCGCCCGCCAGCAGCCCCTCTTCGACCTCATATTGGTCGCCGACCGAACAGCCGAGCCGAATCTTTCGCGGGCGATAGACCGAGGCCGACTCGCGCACGAAAACGATGTTGCAGCAGCCGTCCCACTGCACCGCCGCCTTCGGCACCATCAGCACATCCTCGCGCTCGTGAATCGCGATCTGCGCCGTGCCGAACATATTCGCCCGCAAGCGCCGATGCTCGTTTGCGATCTCCGCCCGCGCCTTCACCGTACGCGTCGCCGGATCGAGCTGCGAACTGATCCAAGATACGGTGCCGCCGAACGACTCGCCCGGCAGCGCCTCAAGCTGCAAGACCACCGGATTGCCGATCGCCAGCTTGCCCGAATCGAGTTCGGGAATGTCCAGCATGACCCAGCTGCGCCGAGTATCCGCAATCGCCATCATCGTTCGCGCCGGGTCCGCCATCTCACCAACCGTCACGTTTCGCTCGACGATCTCGCCCGCGATGTTCGATTTGAGTTCCAAAATCGAGCTCGTCTGGCCCGACGAGCTGATGTCTGCCAGCTGCGCATCGGAAAGACCCAGGTTGCGCAATTCCTGCTCGGCCTTGGCCAGCGAAAACCGTTTCTCCGCCAGCTCCGTCTCGCGCTCCAGCGCCTCAAGCTCCGAGCTGGTCCCGCCCTTGTAGAGCTTCTGAATCTTCTCGTTCGCCGTCTCGGCCAGCGCCACCAGCGCCCGCGCCTGCAGAAAGGTCGCCTGCGCCGCCGCCAGCTCCGCCGAGTCGAGCACCAGCACCACTTCGCCCGTCTCGACCGCGTCGCCCAGATCCTTCCGCACCTCGCGCACCACACCTCGCACCCGGCTCGACAGCCGCAGATAGCGATTTGTGTCGTACGCTACCTCGGCGTTGCAGCGCAGCTTTTCGGAAAGCGGCTGCACCGTCGCCGAGGCGACATCGATATCGACCACCTGCTCCAACGCCGGATCGGCCAGCCGCACCGACAGACTCTCGGTGCGACAATCGACGCTCGGCGGCCGCGCAGCGCGACGATCGGCGTTCGCCGTCACCTCGATCCGGCGCGGCGATGCGACCGCCGCCGAACTGCCGCCTGTAGATTCCCCACCGCTCCCGCCGCTTCCGGCCTGTCCCGCCTTCGCGATCTCCGGATTGCAGATCACGCACTGCGACTCCGGCAGCGTGTGTTCCGCACACCAGTCGTTCCGCGCGACGAAGGCCGGAACCAGCGCGGGGTCGCAGCGCGTGCAAAACGCCTCGGGCACCCCGTGTTCGCCACAGAAGCCGAGCGTCTCAATCAGCGTCGGATCGCAAAACGCGCAGCCCTTCACATCGATGTTGTGCGGACAAAGCCCGCCGGCCGCCGCCGGAACGACTGGCGCACTCGACTTCGTTTTCGGTTCCTCCCGCGAATTCGCTGCCGGATCGCCGGCGACATTTCCCCCGCGGCCCACCGTCGAATAGAGATACCCCACCGCGACCGCGCAGCCGACGACGAACAATTGGACCAGAACTCGTTTCATATAAGATTCTTTTCGACGAATCTTACCCCATTACCCGAATCAGGCGGCCCGAATCGGCCGTGCCGCCCAGATTCCACCCGGCACATTCGTGAAAAACGCCGCGACTGCCCGCCCCGCAACGGCCGCTGCGAACCAGAACGCCGCCGTCGCCCGCCCAAAAAAACCGCGCGCCCGACAATTCCAAACACTTTGCCCCGCAACTTGTCCGGGCCCGCCGCGTACAACGCTCGGGCGATCGAGGAGCGCTTCGGTCGCGCGGCCCGGGCGACTGTGTGAGTCGTCGGTCGCGGCGGCAGCGCACCTCGACGTCCGCCTTTCCGGTGGAGGTTGTCGTCATGTCGCTCGCGATCAACCACGCTCGTACCGCGCACTCCGTTCGTTCGCTTTTAACTCTGCTCGGCGTCGCCGCGCTTCCAGCGCTCGCCCTCGCCCAAAGGGCGCCCTCCGCCGGCATCAACGGCGTCGAGCTGGCGCCGATCGTCATCGTTCCCCACCAACAGATATATCACCTCTCCTCGCGCACCCCGGCGATGCCCTTCACAGGACGCGTCGTCGTGCAAAGCGTCTCGACGAAAATCGATATCGTCGAGCAGGTCGCAACCACTGACACCGAACTGCAGCTTCTCAACCAGGGGTCGCAACCGCTCGAAGCCGAGTTGATGCTCCCGGTCCCCGAAGGTGCCACCGTGCGCTCCTTCAGCTACGAAGGCGCCGGCGGCGGCGAACGGCTGAAGATCCTGCCGTGGGCCGAGGCCAAACGCATCTACGAAGCGATCGTCGCCGAGAGCCGCGACCCCGGCCTGCTCGAATTCGCCGGCTACAACGCCATCCGCAGCAGCGTCTTCCCAATCGCGCCGGGCCGATCGCTCCGCGTCTGGCTCTCCTACGAACAGCTCCTCACCGCCGATGGCGACCGCATCGACTACGTCCTGCCGCGCAGCGAATCGCTCGCCCATCGCGGTACGACCTGGCGGCTGAACGCCACCATTCGCTCGAAGCGGCCGATCTCCACGGTCTACGCACCGAGTCACAACATCGTGCAGTTGACCCGCGACCCGAACACTGTCACGCTGCAACTCGCCGATCGCGCCGCCGAGCAACCCGGCTCTTTCCGGCTGAGCTACCTCGTCGAACGTGGCCAGCTCTCCGCATCACTGCTGGCCTATCCCGATCCCAGCGTCGGCGGCGGATACTTCCTGCTGCTCGCGAGCGTCCCGCGCCAAGCGGGCGACGGACCGCGCGATGAGCGAAACCGCGAAATCACTCTCGTGCTCGATCGTTCCGGGAGCATGCGCGGCGAAAAATTCGAGCAGGCCCGGGCCAGCGCGATTCAGGTTCTCGAGGGCCTGCGGACCGGCGAGTCGTTCAACATCATCGACTTCTCCACCGCCGTCAGTCAGTTCGCCGCCGGCCCGGTCGACAAAAACGCGACCACCATGGCCGACGCCGTCCGCTACCTGAATTCACTCGACCCCGATGGCGGCACCAACATTCATGGCGCGCTGCTCGACGCGCTGCGCGCCGCGCCGCGCGGCGACATGCTGCCCCTGGTCCTGTTCCTGACCGACGGCCTGCCCACCACCGGCATCGTCGATGAAGCCCGCATCCGCGACGACGTCGCGCGGGCCAACACGCGAAATCGCCGCATTTTCACCTTCGGAGTCGGCTACGACGTCAACGCCCCGCTGCTCGACAAGCTGGCCGAGGCCTCGCGCGGCGCGAGCGTCAATGTCCTGCCCGGCGAAAACATCGAACTCGCGGTCAGCTCCGTCTTCCGGCGGCTTGAAGGCCCGGCCCTCGAAGCTCCGCAACTGACCGCGCTGAACAGCCGCGACGCCGTCGACACGCAAGTGATCTTCGACGCAATCCCCGCCGCACTACCCGACCTTTTCAATGGCGATCAACTCGTCGTACTCGGCAAATACCGAGGCAATCGACCGATTCGACTCCGCTTGCAAGGGCAGGCCGCCGGCGCGCCGCGAACGTATGAGTTCCAGTTCTCGCTCGAAAATGCCTCCAGCGCGAACTCCTTTGTTCCACGGCTCTGGGCCACCCGCCGCATCAGCACCTTGGTCGACGCAGTCCGCCAGCTCGGCGCCTCCGGCCCCAGCGCTGCCGGCTCCAGCGATCCGCGCGTCCGCGAGCTGGTCGACGAGATCGTGAGTCTCTCCTCGCGCTTCGGGGTGCTGACCGAGTACACCGCATTCCTCGCGACTGACGGCGTCGCCGGCCCGAACATGACCATGCAGATCGACAAAATGCAGGTCGCGCAGCAGGCGGAAGACTTGCTTCGAGATCGCGCCGTGACCGAGCGCTCCGGCCGGGGTGCGATCAACCAGTCGATGAATATCAAGGGCGGCGCGAAATCCTCACAGCTCAACTTCAGCAACCGCTACCTCGACCAGGAGATGCGTGAAGTGGAGTTCACCGGCGTCCAGCAGATCGCCGATCAGGCGCTCTTCCGTCGCGGCAATCGCTGGGTCGACGCGCGAATCATGACCGCCGCCAATCGCGCCGCCGAAACTCCTGACCGCTCGATCGATTTCGCCACCGCCGAGTACTTCGAGTTCGCCGCCCAGCTCGCCGCCGAAGGCCGCGCGGCGATGATCTCCCTGCCCGGCGAAGTCTACGTCGAGTATGCCGGGAAGCGCGTCCTTGTTCGCAACCCGGAAACTCCGCTTCCGGCCGGCTCCTGACGGCCGAGCCGCTTTCATCGGCCCGGAAATAGGGCGGATTCGTCCGCCCTACGACTCCGCCCCGCAGCCGCCGCATCGCCTCATTCCCGCCGCCCCTCGTTGCTCCCCCGCGCCCCCGCGCGATAAGCTCACCGTTCGCAAATCGTGCCTTCGCACGACCCTGGTAGCGACCTGCGGCTCGCAGGCCGACGAACCGAATGTAGCGGCCCGCGGCTCGCGGGCCGACGAGTCATACGACCGGCCCGCGCCACAGCGCCCGCCGACAAACCGGAGACATCGCCATGGGCCATCTCGCCAGTGACATCCGAAACATCGCACTCGTGGGCCACAGCGGGGCCGGAAAGACCACCTTGGCCGAAGCCCTGCTCTACAAAGCGGGCGTCACCAAGCGGCTCGGCAACGTCAACGACGGAACCAGCATCCTCGACGTCGACGACGAATCGCGCGAGCGAAAGCACACCCTCGAATCGTCCGCCATGTTCATCGAGCACGACAACCTCCTGCTCAACATCGTCGACACCCCAGGCCAGCCCGACTTCTCCGGCCCCTCCTTCGAAGCCCTCGCCGGCGTCGAAACCGCCGCCATCGTCGTCTCCGGCGTCAACGGCCTCGGCGTCAACACCCGCCGCATGGCCCGCGCCGCCGCCGAGTTCGGCCTCGCGCGTTTCATCATCATCAGCAAGCTCGACGCCGACGGCGCCGATCAGGAAACGGTCTACAACGCCGTCAAAGAGACCTTCGGCAACGCCTGCCACGCCATCAACCTGCCCGCCGGCAACGGCTCGCGCGTCGTCAACATCTACAAAGAGACCCAAGGCGAGTGCGACTTCGGCAGCGTCGCCGAACATCACAAGGAGCTGATCGAGGCCATCGTCGAAACCGACGACATGCTCATGGGCAAATACATGGAGACCGGCGAAGTCTCCATCCCCGAGCTCAACAAAGCCCTCGCCCGCGCCTGTGCCGAAGGTAAATTCATCCCGATCGTCTTCACCGGCGCCATCCGCGGCACCGGCGTCGACGACCTGCTCGACGCCTTTGAGCAATTCGCTCCTTCGCCCGTCATCGGCAAGCAGCGCCAGCTCCGCATCGGCGAAGGCGAGAGCAGCAAGCTGATCGACATCAAGCCCGATCCCAAGGGCGAGTTCATCGCGCAGGTCTTCCGCGTCACCACCGACCCCAAGAGCCACATCAAGTACGCCATCGCCCGAGTCTTCAGCGGCACGCTCCACAACGACGCCCAGATCTACATCGGCGACGAACGCAAGGGCCACCGCGTCGGCCATGTCTTCAAGCTGCTCGGTTCGCAGCACCACGAAGTGCCCGACGCCGAGGCCGGCGACCTCGTCGCCTTCGCCAAGATCGAGGCCCACCTCGGACAGATGCTCTTCTCGCACTCCGCCGAGGGCGCCATCGATCGCCCGCGCAAGCCCAAGCCCATGTACTCGCTCGCCATCGAGCCCAAGTCGCGCGGCGACATCGAAAAGATCGGCGCGGCCCTGCAGCGCTTCGCCGACGAAGACCCCTGCTTCGAGTATCACCGCGACCCCGATACCCACGAACTGCTCATGAGCGGTCTCGGCGAACAGCACCTCGCCGTCATTCGCTCCAAGATGCAGCGCTACTTCAAGATCGACGTCGAAGTCCACCCGCCCAAGATTCCCTACCGCGAAACCATCAGCGGCAGCGTGAAGTACGTCGAGTACACCCACAAAAAGCAGAGCGGCGGCGCCGGCCAGTTCGCCAAGGTCGCCATCGACATGGAACCCACGCCCCGCGGCGAAGGCTATGTCTTCGAAGACAAAATCTTCGGCGGCGTCATCGACCAGGCCTTCCGCCCCAGCGTCGACAAGGGCGTCCGCGAGCAGATGAAGCGCGGCGTCATCGCCGGCTGCCCGGTCGTCGACGTCAAGGTCTCACTCGTCGACGGAAAGACCCACCCCGTCGACTCCAAGGACATCGCCTTCCAGATCGCCGGCCGTCAGGCCTTCAAGCAGGCCTTCATGCAGTGCAAGCCGATCCTGCTTGAGCCGGTCGTGAATATCGAAGTGACCGCCCCCGCCGAAAAGGTCGGCGAAATCACGCGCGACATCGCCGGCAAGCGCGGGCAGGTCCAGGGGCAGGAGATCCTCCCCGGCGGCCAGGCGCTGGTCATGGCCACCGTCCCCCTGGCCGAAGTCAGCACCTACGCCTCGCAGCTCAAGAGCGTGACCGGCGGTCAGGGCAGCTTCGTCATGGAGTTGAGCCACTACGACATCGTACCGCCCAACGTGCAACAGCAGGTGACGTCGAAGTACAAGTCGCACGATACGGACGACGAGTAACAAACAACCCGCTCGAAGCCGTTCGGCCCGCCGCGCGATCCCGTCGCGCGGCGGGCCGCTCGCTTTCTATTCTGCATTCCCCGCTTTACTCCGCGCTGCCGCGACCAGCGCAAACAGTTGCCGCCATTTTTCCACCGGCACATGCTCCGGCCGGGCGTCGGGAGAAATCTCACACGCGGCCAGCAACTGGTCCGGCGCGTCCACCTCCCAGCCGCGCGAAATGCGCCGCAGCGATTTTCGCCGCAGTTGAAATGCGCCGCGCACAAAGGCCGCGAACGCCGGCGGGTCGTCTGCGATTTCGGGCGGCGCCGCGGCGAAGCGCCGCAGCGAGAGCATGACCGATTCGACCTTTGGCGCGGGCCAAAACGCCGCCGCCGGCAACAGGGTGATGCACTCGATCTGCGCCAAGCTCTGGGCCACGATGGCGATCGGGCTGAATTGCTCGTGCTCGACCGCGGCCCAGAATTTTTCGCCCAGCTCCTTTTGAATCGTCACGTGCAACTCGGCCACGTCGGGGTGGCGCAGGAGCAACTCCATCATCAACGGCGTCGCGATCTGATACGGCAAGTTCGCGACCATTTTGATCACCGGCGCCGCGCCGGGCGCCGCCGCGATGCGTCGCTCGCGGGCGGCGCGCAGCCGTTCGAGCAGCTCCGGGCGGATCGCGTTTTTGCCCGCCAGCGCGTCTTCGGCCACGAGCTCAAAACGCGGCTCATTTGCGAAGCGATGGGCCAGGATCTGCTGCAAGCCGCGGTCGATCTCGCACGCCACGACCATGGCGCCGGCCTCGAGGAGCATCTCGGTGAGCGACCCCGTGCCCGGCCCGACTTCGAGCACGACATCGCCGGGCGCGATGCTTGCCGCTGCGACGAACTTGCGCATCAGGTTCAGGTCGATCAGGAAGTTCTGCCCGAAGCGATGCTGCGGCGCGAGGCCGGCGTCGTCGAGAAGCTGGCGGATTTCGGTCTTGGACTGGCCACTCATCGCGGGGAGCGTACCATCCGCAGCGATGAACGAGTCTCGCAAAAAGCGATTGACCGACTACGCCTCCTGCGCCGGGTGAGCCGGCAAGCTGGCGCAGGGGCTGCTGGGCCAGCTCGTGGGTCGGCTCGATGTCGGTGGCAACGATCCCAACCTGCTCGTCGGGGCGAACACGCTCGACGACGCGGGCGTCTATCGCATTGCGCCTGATCTGGCGCTGGTTCAGACGCTCGATTTTTTCCCGCCGATCGTCGACGACCCGTATGACTACGGCCGCATCGCCGCGACCAACGCGCTTTCGGATGTTTACGCCATGGGCGGCACGCCGCTGACGGCGATGAACATCGTGGGCTTTCCCGACAAGGACCTGGATATCGCGATTTTGGGGGAGATTCTGCGGGGCGGGGCCGATGTGATGCGGGCGGCGGGGGCGGTGCTGGTCGGCGGCCACAGTGTGCGGGACAGCGAAGTGAAGTATGGGCTGTCGGTGACGGGTCGCGTCGACCCGCGGCGGATGCTGACCAACGCCGCCGCGCGGCCGGGTGATCGGCTGATTCTCACCAAGCCGATCGGGAGCGGGACGCTGACGACCGCGGCGAAAAGCGGTCGCATCGAGCAGGGCGATCTGGCGGCGTGCATCGAGTCGATGGCGACGCTGAACCGGGTTGCGTCAGAGGTTGCGCTGCGTCATGGCGTGGTTGCGGCGACGGACATTACGGGTTTTGGTCTGATCGGCCATGCTTCGAACATCGCGCTGGGCAGTCGGGTTGGGATCACGATTGAAGCGGGCAGCGTGCCGCTGTTTGATCGGGCGCTGGAGCTGGCGCGCGAGGGGGTGCTGACGCGGGCTCATCGGCAATCGCGTGAGTACCTGGGCGATCGGCTCGTGGCAGCGGCACATCTCGAACCGGCGCTCGTGGGTCTGCTGCTGGATGCGCAAACTTCGGGGGGGATGTTGCTGGCGCTTGAGGAGAGCCGCGCCGCCGGGCTGTTGGCAGAGTTGCACGCCGCGGGCGTGGCGGCGTCGGCGGTGATTGGTCGGGTGGAGGCGGGGCCGGCGGGGCGTGTTGGCGTGGAGGAGTGAATTGAAGAGGGGCGGGGGGGGAGTTGCGCGTGTCGTGTGCAGCGTGGCGCGTGGGAGTGGGGCGCGGGGGAATAGCGAATGGCGCATTGCGACTGGCGGATTGAAG
>JALHOX010000104.1 GCA_022842805.1 Phycisphaerae bacterium
CAACGCGAGTTCATGCGGACGCTGCGAAGAGCGCTGGGTGTGCCGATCGGCTTTCCGGCGATGGAGTGGATGGTGCGCATCGGAGCGCCCCTGCTGATGCGGACCGATCCGGAGCTGGCGCTCTATGGGCGATATGTGATCTCGAAGCGATTGCGCGAGATGGGATTTGAGTTTCGATTTCCTGCGCTGGATGCGGCACTGAAGGATTTGACTGTGCGGCGGTAGTGTTTGGTGTGGGGTTCGCTGCGCTCTACCACCCTACCTTAAAGGCGGCTCTTGCCTCAACGAATCAGTAGTTGTCGTATTTCACCTCGTACTCGTAAACGATTACCTCGCGCGCTGGGGCATAGCCCGCCACTCGAACTTCCACGCGCAGGCGACCATAGCGGTAGTGTCGCTCCGTGCCTGGATAGTCATCACCTTGCCGCTCACGCGTGAATGTCGCGCCGCGTTTGATGTACTGTCGTTCGATCACGTCGAAGATATCGAAGGGCTTCGCGCCGGATACCGTTTTGAGGCGAACGCACGATTCTCCTGCTCCATCGCCTATTCGCGATGAGTACATGCGGCCGGGCTGCTCTTGCGGGATATCGAGTCGTCGCATTCGTCCAGGCACGAGCACATAGAACGCCGGGTCCCAGTTTTGCAGCCCTATCCCGTCCTGCACTGCGACGTAGATCACGCGCAGTGCGACGCCGATACCGAGTATGGCTAGCGGAACTGCGACCCAATACGCGACCGAAGGCAGTTTTTTCACCGGAGCTCGCGGGCGTGCTGTCATCGTTGGCCCTGCGCTGGGTTTTTGGTCTTCCCGGTGGGTTTCGCTGCGCTCTACCCACCCTACCTCAGATAATTCGCATTTGAGCGCAACTTTTCCCATTCAACCACAGTCTGCGATCCGTCTGACAAGTGCTTCACAACTACGGCCCCCTGCTTCTCAAATTCCTCGCCGACGATGATCGCCTTCCGCGCGTTGCGGCTTGTGGCTTGCTTGAGTTGCTTGCCGAGGTTTTGGCGCTTGTAGGAGAATTCGGCGTTCACGCCCGCGCGGCGAAGGTCGCTCGCGACGCGCATGGCGGCGGTGAAGAATCGCTCGTCGGCGTCGATGACGAAGACATCGATCGCCGCCGCCGTCTCGGGCAGTTTGCCGAGGTCGCGGAGGAAATCGAGGATGGGGGCGTCGCCGCTGCCGAAGCCGACGCCGGGGACGCGCGGGCCGCCGACGAGTTCGGTGAGGTTGTCGTAGCGGCCGCCGCCCAGGAGCGCGCGAGAGGCGATCTTGCGCGGATAGGCCTCAAAGATCGTGCCGGTGTAGTAGGCGAGGCCGCGGATGACGCGGAAGTCGAAGGCGCAGTAGTCGGCGACGCCGAGGTCGACGAGGTGCTGCCGAAAGCGCATCAGAGACTCGCGCATGGTCAGAGGCGCGGGGGCGTCGGCCTTCGGCGCGGGGCTCGACGCTGCCGACATGGCCATGGCTTCGCCCCCCTTCGCGCCATCCAGCCCCCCTGCCGCTTCGGCTCGATCGATCGCCTGTTCCAGCGTGGCGTTCTTCAGGAACTCCACGAGCGCATCGGGCGAGGATGACTCGCCGAATTTCTCGCTCCAGGCCTTTGCGAAGTCAGCCGAGGAGAGCTTGTCGAGCCGGTCGATGAGCGTGAAGGCCGGCTCGACCTGCTCCGCCGAAAGGCCGAACGAGCGCATCACCGCCGCCGCCAGAGCGCGATGGCTGTAGCGAATCACGACGTCTTCGGCGGAAACGCCGACGCGGCGGAAGAACTCCGCCGCGACCGCGATTACCTCGGCATCAGCCAGCGGATCGTCGACGCCGAGGATGTCGACATTCCACTGAAAGAACTCGCGCAGGCGGCCGCGTTGCTGGCGTTCGGCGCGGCACATGCGCGGGATCGTGAACCATTTGATGGGCCGCGGCAGCGCGTTGGCTCGGGCGGCGATCATCCGCGCCAGCGTCGGCGTCATCTCCGGGCGAATCGCGAATTTCGCGTCCTCGGACATGCCGTGGCGCACGTGGAAGAGCTGCGTGAGGATCTCGGCGCCGCTCTTGACCGTGTAAAGGTCGAGAAACTCGAAGATCGGCCCTTCGTATTCTTCGCATCCGAAGGCCAGCGACGCCGCTCGCCAGTGATCAAACAGCCAGTTTTGAAGCCGCTGATCGGCGGGATAAAAGTCGCGCATGCCCGGCGGAGATTGAAACTTCATTCCGTTGATCCATTCGTCCCATTGCTCGGCCCAGCGGCGATGCCCGAGGCGGCGCGGCTGGGGGAAGCGGGGCTGTTCGTGCGCAGCACCGGCAGAGGTACGCCGCGCGTATCGCGATCGGGCAGGATGGTAGGCTCGCGAAAGGCGGGCTCGGGCTGATCGCGGCGGTGTCGACGGGCCCCGGCGGCTCCGAGACGGACCTTGAGCCGCCCGCTTCCGCCGATGCGCTTCTTGGTCGCGGCGGCGCGTTCGCCCCCCTGCCCGCGGCGCGATTTTTTGTCGCGCTTCTCCGCGGCGATCCGCTTGCGATACTCGTCGAGATGATCTGCGCAGGTGAAGTGTTCGTTCCAGCCGTAATCGCCGGAGTGATAGTCGCAGTTGTCGGTCGTGTATGTTCGGCAGATCTTCGGGCGCGTCTCGTAGATGCCGCAGCGATAGTCGGGCTGAAGGTGGCGGCAATTGGTGACGACGTTGATGTACCAGTCGCCATCCTCGATGAAGACGCTGACGCCTTCGTGCAGCAGATACCAGCGCACGTCCTCAAACTCCGCGTCGCTGGTGGGCGTGTCGATCGGCAGCGCGATGTAGCGACAGCAGGCGCCGGTGCAATGTTCACAGAGGATGCCGGGCATCAGTGGTGCTCGCGAAAAGAGAGTGTCGAATCGTCGTCTTGTCAGGGGCAGTATGTCCGCCGCCCGCTCCAGCGGCAACGCGACGTCGCGGTTGTCGCTGTTGTCGCGCGTCAGATTCGGATTGACGCGCGCCCGCCGGACGCTTTCGTACAACCCGAGCTGAAAAATCGCCTTGACGGCGTCGAATACAAGGGTAATGTGGCCGTCAGTTGGAAGTAGGGAATCCGTATGCGACTCGAACACGCCTGCAATCTATGCACCGTCCGCGCTCCGTGGACAGACCGCAAAGCGGCCTGACCCACGCCGCGCCCGCGCTGCAAACACCGTTGATTTACTGCTCGGTTTGCGTCCACCGTGGATTCGCCGTTGGCGAATTGGCGGCTGTCGCGCGGCCCGAGATGTTTACCTGAGCCGGGCTGCGCACGCTGAGCGTGCTCACCGGCTGAAAAATGAGATGAATAACCCCATGGGATCGAAACTAAAGAGCGGATCGAGGCTCGCAGCGGCGCCCGGGCCGGAGGATTTAAGGGCCGGCGACTACGTCGCGCGGCTGTATGAAGTCTCCTATTACCCGCGTATCGCTCGGGTTCTCAACGAGTTCACCAGCGGCGACATCGGCACCATCCAATGGAGCCAGCCGGCCAAGGACGCCGCGCCGATGCGGATTGCGTCGGTCTGTCTGCCATTCGTGCTGGCGCGGGGCGTCGACGGCAAGTACGTGACGCTGGACGTGCGAAAGGACCGGCTGGCGCGGCTGAGCCCGCGCTTCGGAAAGAAGGCGTTCGCACGGCTGAAGCCGAAGGAGGGCGAGTCCAAGGCGCCCGTCGACAAAGACGCGGATTCCTGAAGCCGCGTCGCGCGCCGCTGTTTTCGGCGAAGCGTCGAGACCATCATGCATTCGGCGACCGGCCGGGTGCATGGTGGTCTTTTCGCATGGCCTCGCGCGGCGGCGGACCCGCAGGGGTTGCGTGGGGCCGTTTCATGCGCCGCGACTGATTCCGAATACCATATTCGACCTCATGCTCGACCTTGTGCGGATCATTCTGATCGAGCCCAGCGGGCCGGCGAATGTCGGGGCGGTTTGCCGCGCGATGTTCAACTTCGGTTTGTCGTCGCTGTGGGTCGTATCGCCTCGGTGCGAGCTGAACTGTCCCGAGTCGCGGGGCTACGCGACGCATGGGCGGCCGATCCTCGAAAGCGCGCGGGTGGTCGCGGAACTTTCGGAGGCACTGGCCGATTGCACCCAGTCGTGGGTGACGACCGGCAAACTGGGGCTGTACCGCCGTCAGTCGGCCCACACCCCGCGCGAGGCGGCGGCGACGATCGTGCAGACCGGTGCGAGCAGCCCGGTCGCGATTGCGTTCGGGCGTGAGGATCGCGGCATCCTGACGCGGGAACTGCAGCAGTTTGACCGGGTGATCACGATTCCGGCCAATCCCGACTATCCCATCATGAATCTCGGAGCGGCAGCGGCGGTGGTGATGTACGAGTTGTGGCAGGCGCGACTGGCGGCGGGCGGCGCCGCCCCCCTGCCGACGGCGATCAATCGCGAACTGGCGGTCGGCGCGCGGAAAGAGAAGATGTTCGAACTTCTCTTCGACGCGCTCGACAAGATCGATTTTTTCCGCGGACAAAGCCCGGAGCACCTGCGCTACATTCTGCGGCACACGCTGGGGCGCGTCGACCTGACCACGATCGAGAGCGATGTGCTGACCGGGATGGCGCGGCAGATACTGTACTATGTGAAACATCACCCGTAGCCCGCGATGAATGCACCTCGGATGCCCAAACCGCCCCGACCACCGCCGCCCCCGCATTCTCGCCCGCGAAAGGCGCCGCACCTCGCCGGTCCGCCGCGGGCTCCGGTCGCGATCGGGATCGGGCTGCTGGTCGGTGCGCTGGCGTTTGGCGCGATCTGCTTTCGCTATATCGAGAATTACACCTGGAACGAAGCGCTGTACATGTCGGTGATCACCGTCAGCACGGTCGGTTTCACCGAGGTGCGCCCGCTCGACGATCGCGGCCGGATCGTGGCGATGATCCTGATCCTGGTCGGCGTCGGGGCCTTTACCTATGTCGTCTCGGCCATCAGCAACTACGTCCTGTCGACTAGAATTCACGGGTTGTTTCATCACATGCAGATGGAGCGGTCGTTGCAACAGCTCGCGCACCATTTCATCGTTTGCGGCTATGGGCGCATGGGTACGCAGGTCGCCGAGCAGTTTCGCCGCGCGGGGCGGACCGTGGTGGTAGTTGAACGCGACGCGGGCGCGGTGGAAGCGGCGCGGGCCGATGGACACATCGCGGTCGACGGCGACGCGGGGCAGGATGATGTGCTGCGCCGCGCCGGTGTCGAGCGCGCCGCCGGCTTGATCAGTACGCTCGACAGCGACGCCGACGCGCTCTTCGCGGTTCTCTCGGCACGACAGCTCAATCCGAAGATTTTCGTCGTGGCGCGCGTCAATGAGCAGACCAGCGAGCCCAAGCTTTTGAAAGCCGGCGCCAATCGCGTGATGTGGCCTTATGGCGTGAACGGCAAGCGCATGGCCCAACTGGCGATGAAGCCCAACGTGGTCGATTTCATGGAAGTGTTACTGGACGAGACGGGCGAGGCTGTCGTCATGGAAGAGATGCGCGTCGCGCCGGGCTCTGATGCCGACGGTCGCAGCCTGCGCGATCTGGACGTGCGAAAGGCGTTCGGCGTGAGCATTGCCGCCATTCGCGTGGGCGGAGCGCGGTGCGTCGCGGCGCCGGGCGGGGACACCGTGTTGAAGGCGGGCGATGTTATTGTCGCCGTGGGGCCCATGGCGGCGCTGGAGCGGCTGACGGCGTTCGTCGGCACGTCCATCGGTGCTATTTCCGGCGGTAACGGCCGGCCATCGGAGCGCGTGTGAACATCGGACGAACGACCTTTTCGCAGTTTTCGACCGACGCGGCGCGATTTAACCGTGTGCCGGTGGTGGAGACGCTCGTCGGCGACGAGCTGACGCCCGTCAGCGCTTATGCGGCGCTGGCCAAGGAGGCCGACCGGGCGTTTCTGCTCGAGAGCGTCGTCGGCGGAGAAAAGCTGGCGCGCTATTCGTTTCTGGGCGTCGATCCGACCCGCACACTCTCGGCGACGCGCGATCAGGTGTTGCGAATCGACCATCGCACCGGCACGATCGAGCAACTCTCCAGCAACGACCCGCTCACGCTGCTGCAAGCCGAACTGCGAGGCGTCCGCGCCGCGCCGCGGCCGGGTCTGCCGCGCTTCGTCGGCGGCGCGGTCGGCTACGCGGCGTATGACCTGATCCGCTACTACGAAAAGCTGCCCAACGCCCCGCGCGACGATCGGAATGTGCCCGATCTCTGCTTCGACCTCTATGACACGCTGCTGATTTTCGACCATGTGTTTAAGCGCGTTCACATCGTGGCTCATGCGACCATCGCGGAGGACGCCTCCCGGCCGCTGCGCGAGGCCTATGACGATGCGTGTGCGCGAATCGAGGGCATACTCGCCCGTCTGCAGGCCCCGCGCGAGTTTCGCGCTGTGCGACTGCCCGCCGAGTGGCTCCAACCGACGCACTTCGTCAGCAATTTTCAGCCCGGCGAGTTTGAGCGGGCCGTGCGCAGCTCGCAGGAGTACATCAAGGCCGGCGACATCTTTCAGGTCGTGCTCTCGCAACGGCTGGAGGCGCGCACCACCGCCGATCCCTTCGCCATCTATCGCGCTGCGCGGCTGATCAATCCTTCGCCGTTCATGTTCCTGTTGAAGTCGCCGCAGATGACGCTGGTCGGCGCGAGTCCCGAGATCATGTGTCGCGTTGAAGACGGCGTTGTCACCAACCGTCCGCTGGCCGGCACGCGCCCGCGCGGCGGCGACGAAGCGACCGACGCGCGGCTGCGCGAAGAGCTGCTGGCCGATCAGAAGGAGCGGGCCGAACACGTCATGCTGGTCGATCTCGGCCGCAACGACCTCGGCCGCGTCTGTAAGCCCGCCTCGGTCAAGCTGCGCGAACTGATGGCGGTCGAGAACTACAGCCATGTGATGCACATCTCGAGCACGGTCGTCGGCGAACTGGCCGAGGGGCTGACGGCGTTCGACGCGCTGCGCGCGACACTGCCCGTCGGCACGGTCAGCGGCGCGCCGAAGGTGCGGGCGCTCGAGATCATCGACGAGTTGGAGCCGACGCGCCGCGGACCTTATGCGGGTGCGGTGGGCTATGTCGATTTCGCGGGCAACATGGACACTTGCATCGCGCTGCGGACGGTCGTGCTGCTGCCGCGCAATGACGGACTGCACACGGCGTATGTGCAGGCCGGCGCGGGCATCGTGGCTGACAGCGACCCGCGGCGCGAGTTTGAAGAGACGCAGAACAAGGCCAAAGGCATGCTCGCGGCGATTCGCGTCGCCGAAGAGTGCTTTTGAAGAGCCGCGGGCTTCAGCCCGCGCGGACGCGCGGCGTCGACCTCGCCGTCGGTCGTTCGAGGTATGCTCGGGGGCGTGGGACGGAAAAGATCAAACTTCACGAAGGCGGTTGGTTGCGCGCTGTTTGGTGCGGTGGCGACTGCGCTCATCGCCATTTGGGGGCCGACGATCGAATTCAGCCTGGCGACCTTGGTCCGCACCGCGTGGGCCTACGAGCAGCGTTCGATTCGCTGCGAGGACGACATTGTCCTCGACGTTTCCATCAGCCGCGGCTGGGCGAGCGAATCGTGGGGGTTCCGGGAGCAGCGTCCGATGGACGCCGGAGAACCAAGCCCACCGGCGTGTATCATCGAGCCGAGTTTTCAAAGCGCCCTTGTCGATGCCATCGTCGAGACGCGGATTGACAACGCACGCTTTGATCTACTGAGTCGGGCGCGAGCGTCTTCAGATCCGTGGACATTCAATCCGGGTGATCGCTGGAACATGGCGCGGGCAAGCGGCTGGCCATTGCGTGTGCTTATGTACACCGAGTGGAGTTACATGACACAGATGCCCCAGTCTCACTTCGTCGACGCGTACGTCGTCCCTTGGGGAGCTCGACAAAGATTCCTGCCGAGCATATTCCCGTTGCGACCGTTGCTGATTGGTCTGATCGTAGATTTGCTTTTTTGGTCGGTCGCGGCAATGTTCGTGTGCGACGCGATTGCAGTGACATTTCGGTGGTCGCGTCGGCGTCGCGGCTGCTGCGCCAATTGTGGGTATGATTTGCGCGGGTCGGTGGAGGGGCGGTGTTCGGAGTGTGGGGAGCAATCGTCGGCGATCGCGGCGAATGTGGGGGGAAAGCCGACCTCCGGGCCAATGAGCACTTCGTAGCGCATGTGTACGCTGCTGAAGAGGCGCACTACCGCGCGGGCTGAAGCCCGCGGCTCATCAGTTAAGAGAAATGTCGGCAACTGTCGTGGGGAACCGGGGGCGTGACACGGCGTCCATCTTGGCGTAAGAGCGCCGCTGTGTGCGCTCGATCGATAATCGCACAGTTTCCGCCGGGATTAGCACGCCGCGCGTGGTTTTATCGCAACCGACGCGAGCGCCGCGTGTATCCACCCGACGGGGAGACGTACAAAACGTGGAGAATAACATGAGACAGGCGAGCTTGCAGTCCGACGCGTGCGTCGCCGCACGCAAGCTGTTCCTCGGGTTTTTTGTCGCCGCGGCCGTCGCGGCCTGGGGGCCATCTCTGGCTCACGCCGACGAGGTCGTCGCTGAAAGTGGCCAAGGCTGCCTGCGGATCGTCGATCCCGATCGGCCGGTCGATCAGCCGCAAGTCGCGTGTCCGCTCAAGCACACGTCGGTCGATGCGAATATCGCGGGCTATGTCGGTCGGACGACGGTCAAACAGACCTTCACCAACCCCACCACGCGCAAGATCGAAGCGATCTACGTCTTCCCCCTGCCCAATGACGCCGCCGTCGATCGCATGACGATGATCGTCGGCGAGCGACGGATCGTTGCGGATATCAGGGAGCGCGAGGAGGCGCGGCAGGCGTACGAAGCTGCGAAGTCGGCTGGGCATGTCGCAAGCCTGCTCGATCAGGAGCGGCCGAACATCTTCACCCAGTCGCTCGCCAACATCGAGCCGGGCGCGACGGTCGAGATCGAGATCAGCTTTGTCGAAACGCTGAGCTACGAGAACGGCCTCTTCACCTGGAATTTTCCGATGGTCGTCGGCCCGCGTTACATCCCCGGCGGCGGCAGCGCCCCGACCCCGATGACCACCGGTCGCGATACGCCGCGCGTGCCCGATGGCTCGCGCATCACGCCGCCCATTGCACCGAAGGGCAGCCGCGCCGGCCACGATATCGACATCACCGTCCGCCTCGACGGCGGCTCAGCGCGCATGGCGCCCAACCAGATCAGCAGCGAGCTTCACGACATCGAGCAGAGCCTCGACGCCGCCCGCGGCAGCGCCACCATCACGCTACGCCGCAAAAACGAAATCCCCAATCGCGATTTCGTGCTGCGCTATCGGCTCGGCGGCGACGAGCCGGGTCCGGCGTTTCTGACTCATCGCGACGAGCGCGGCGAATTCTTTACGCTCGTGCTGCAGCCGCCGCGGCGCGTCACGCCGGAGACCGTTGTCCCGCGCGAGCTGATCTTCGTGCTCGATACGAGCGGCTCGATGAGCGGATTCCCGATCGAGCAGGCCAAAAATGTGATGTCGCGGGCCATTGACGCGCTGCGCCCCGACGACACGTTCAATCTCATTACGTTCGCCGGCGACACGCACATTCTGTGGGACGAGCCGCGACCGGCTTCGAAGCAGAATGTCGCCGACGCCCAGCGCTTCCTGGCCGACCGCGACGGCGGCGGCGGAACCGAGATGATGAAAGCGATCGACGCCGCCCTGCGTCCTTCGAAGCGAATCACGAACTTCTGTGGAACGAAGCCGCGCGTCATGTCCGACGATCGCGGTCCGACCGATCGCGGTCCGGGGCGGATGACGAGTGACCTGATGAAGGCCGAGGAACTCGCCGGCCTCGTGCCCGACGGTCGCTCGGTGATGATCGAGCTCTCTTCGGATCAGATCGTGAACTGGCCGCCCCCGAACGTCCGCAGCACCTGGAGCGGCGTCGCGGTCAATACGACCCGCGGGCCGGTCGAACTCCGCAACGCCCCCACCGTCGGCGACACGACGGGGCGGCGGAATTGCGCCGTGCGCGGAACCTGGAGCTGGAACGAAGACCGCGACCGCGGCGTGCTGACGATCGAATCGGTCGATTGGAATCTGCCGAGCGATTCTCCGTCGCTCGATGGAAACGACGACCTCCGCGAGGGCAAGCAGCGGCCGATGCGTGTGGTCTGTTTCATGACCGACGGCTACGTCGGCAATGACATGGAGATTATCGCCGCCGTCAAAAAATTCGCCGACACGACGCGCGTCTTTTCCTTTGGCATCGGCAACAGCGTCAATCGATTCCTGCTGGACGAAATGGCCCGTGAAGGGCGCGGCGAAGTCGAGTATGTATCGCTGAGCGCCAATCCCGAAGCCGCCGTGGCGCGCTTCGCCGACCGCATCTCGGCCCCGGTCTTGGCGGATATCTCGATCGACTGGGGCGGTCTTTCGGTCAGCGACGTCTTCCCGACGCGCGTGCCCGACCTCTTCGCCGCCAAGCCGATCATCGTCCATGGCCGGCTCACCGGCGACGCCCGCGGCGACATCCGCCTGCGCGGTCAAACCGGCGCCGGTTCATTTGAGCAGACGATTTCGATCGGCGATCTGGAGCGCTCGGGACAGCGCGACAGCATCGCCGCGCTGTGGGCCCGGGCCAAAGTCGCGCATCTGCTTCGCAGCGATTACGAAGCTGCGCAGCGCGGCGATTTCCCCGCCGGGCTGAAATCGCAGATCGTCGCGCTGGGGTTGCAATTCCGACTGCTGACGCAGTTCACGAGCTTTGTCGCGGTGGAAGAGATGACCATCACCCGGGGCGGGCAGCCGACGACTGTGCGCGTGCCGGTGGAGATGCCGGCGGGCGTGAGCCACGAAGGCATCTTCGGCGGTGGCCCGGCGGGCGGGCAAGGTGGCCAATTGTTCCAAGGCGGAGCAATGCCGACGATTAGCGGCATTCCCGCGCCGGCGCCGATCGGGAACAAGGCCCGCAAGTTGGCGGCACCACGAAGCGAAACCGGTCGCGTGTTGAAAGAAGCATCGAGAAACGACGCCGTCGACGCCGATGCCGCGAACGTCCGCGTGTCGGAGCCGGTCGCCAAACTCGACGAGCGTCTGCGCGATCTCGCGAACAAGGTCGAGCGCGACGGACGCGAAGGCGACCTCGAGGCCGGCGGAGTCAGCGTTCGCCATTGGCGCATCGACGTGACGATCGAGCTCTACGATCTCGGCGACGCGACGCGCGAGGCGCTGAAGAATCTCGGCTTTGAAGAGCTTGCCGCCGGCAACGCCGCGCGAGTGCTGATTGGTTCGATCGACGTGCGAAAGCTCGTCGCGCTGAGCGAACTGGAGTCTGTCGCCCGCGTTCGCCCCGTGTAGCCGCCCCACCGACTGACCAAGCACACAGCGGCCCGCGAATTCGCGGGCCGCTGTCGCATTTCAGCTCTCGCGGAATCGCCGATCGTTACGATTCCGGCGCGCCGTCGGCCATGAGCTTGCGGGCGATGACGAAGCGCTGGATTTCGCTCGTGCCTTCGTAAAGTTCGGTGATCTTCGCGTCGCGCATCAGGCGCTCTACCTGATACTCCTGGCAAAAGCCCCAGCCGCCGAAGACCTGCACCGCGAGCGTGCAAACGCGGCTGCTGAGCTCGCTGGCGAAGAGCTTGGCCATGGCGGCCTGCGGACCGAAGGGGCGTTTGTTCTGCTTCATCCACGCCCCGCGGCGACAAAGCATGCGGGCGGCTTCGATGCCCGTGTGCATGTCGCTGAGCTTCCACTGAATCGCCTGAAAGTTGGCGATGGGCTGATTGAATTGATGCCGCGTCTGGCT
>JALHOX010000105.1:0-8062 GCA_022842805.1 Phycisphaerae bacterium
AAACACCGCCCCCGGCGGATATCCGCCCCAGGCACTCGGATCATCCGTAAGTTCGGTGATTCGATCGCCAAAAGTCGCCAGAAACCCCCGACAGCTGATATAGATTCCGAGTGAAAACGTCCCCAATAGGATCGCGGCAATTAAAGCGGCAAATGCCACCGCTTCCTTCGTGCCCAACGTCCTGCCGTGCTGTGCCATCGGAATCGACCTGGCTGGCGATCCTATCACCAGCCGATCGTCCGGTCTTCGCGCGAAGCCTCTCGCGCTGGTCCCATGCCGACGGCTTTGCGTCGGCATGCTCTTTGCCAGCTTAGGCAAATCCGCCAATCTCCGTGAACCCACCCCCGCGCGGCATGCCCGTTGCGTCGCGCAAATTTGTTTCACGTGAAACAGCGCAGCGCGTCCCCCCTACGACACTGCCCTAAAACGTCGTCTCGCGGTTCAGCTTGCCGGCGATCTGCTTGGCGTTCTGCAGCGGGATGTAGGGGTCGTCGCTCAGCTTGGTCACGGTCAGCGGGCTGCCGCCCACGATGTTCCACGTCGCCCCGGAGTTGCCGCGCTGCGAAAATGCTTCGTGCGGCAGGCGCAAAAGATGCCCGCTCCAGTCGCACAGATATGCGCCGGGCGTGGGGATTGCGTCGATGGTGAAGGACATGCCTACGTTGCTCATGCCGGCCGCTGCGGTTGCGCTGCTCATCCGTCGTCCCGTCCATTCCATGTTGCTGGCTGACCAGTCGTCTCGCGATCGCGCTGTTTCGATCGCACCATGCAGCACTATCGGAAGCATTCCGAAATCGGTTTACCGCCGGATCGCGGGAACTTTTCGGCGCGCCTGGCGGGGCGGCGGTTCGTGAAAAAAACACCCTACGATCCGAAGGTCCGCAAGCCGGGTCGTGCGCCATCGGCCCGCTCAGCACCGGCCACAGACGCCGCTCGGGCCGACGGCACTACGCGCACTGCGGCCACCGCCCCCGCCACGCTGTCGCCGCGGCAGCTTTTTGATCGAAACATCGAATGCCTGCGGTCGATTGATGCGTCGCTCGCCGAACGGCTCCGAGCGCTAGTGGGGCAAATGCCGCCGCTCGAGCCGACGGCGGACGGGCGCTGGACCGCGCGTGTCGTTCTCGACGACGGTTGCAGCACGCATCTGCACAGCCAGCGCGACCCGCGTGGCGAGGCCGAGCGGTTTATCGCCGCGCGGCTGGCCGAGCGCCGCGTGAGCCGAACGCCCGCCGCGGCGCCGCCGATCGCCACGGATGCGACGACCGGAGTCGCGTCGCCGCCGCCCGCGGAGGATGCGGTTTACCTGATTCTCGGCATGGGGCTGGGCTATCACCTGACGGCACTCGACCAACAGGCCGAGCGACCGCTGATGATCGTCTTCGAACCCTCCCTCGAGTTACTCGCCGCCGCCTTTCACGTGACCGACTTCGCGGTGCCGCTGCTGTCGCGGCGGCTAATCATCCTGACCGACCCGGCGCGGGTCGCGGTGCAGGAGAACACGCGGCGATTTCACACCTATCTGATGCTGGGCGTATGCCTGATCGCCACTCCCAGCTCGCAGAGGCTGCGGGCGACGGAACATCGCGAGATGGCGTCGTCGATCGCGGAGGTGGTGCGGCTGCTGCGGATTCAGTATGTCACGCTGCTGAAAGTCAATCGCACCACGTTCGAGAGTCTTCTGAAAAACCTGCCGCTCTACGTCTCGCAGCCCGGAATCGGGCCGCTGGCCGGCGCGGCGCGCGGCTATCCGGCGATCGTGATCGGCGCGGGGCCGTCGCTGGCGGGGCAGTTCGAGGCGCTGCGATCGCTCCAGTCACGCGCGGTGTTGATCGCCGTGCAGACGGTCTATCGCACCCTGCGTGAACAAGGCATCACGCCGCACTTTGTCACCAGCCTGGACTATCACGAAATCTCGCGGCAGTTTTTCAGCGGGGTGGAGGCGGCGGGCACGATCCTCGTGGCCGAGCCGAAGGTTGCCTCGAGCGTGCCGCGCGCGTTCGCGGGTCGCAAGCTGCTGCTGCACGCGCGGATGGTCGACGATCTTCTGCAAGATGCGGCGCCGGCGCGGGCGGCGCTTCCCACCGGCACGACCGTCGCACATCTGGCCTTCTATCTGGCGGAGCACTTGGGCTGCGAAGACATTTTGCTGTGCGGCGTCGATCTCGCGTTTTCTGATGGGCTTTATTACGCGCCGGGAATGCCGATCGAGCGAAGCTGGACACCGGAGTTGGGGCGATTTCGCACGCTCGAGATGACCCAATGGGAGCGAATCGTTCGGATTCGGCCGATCCTGCACCGGGTGAAGAGTTGGGAGGGCGCCGAGCTTTTCACCGACGAGCCGATGTACACCTATCTCCGCAAATTCGAACAGGACTTCGCCAAGAGCAAGGCCCGGATTTACGCCGCCGGGCGGCGCGGGGCCGCGTTGGCCGGCGCGACGCCGATCGACATGGCGGAGTTCGTGGAAACCCGCGCGCAGCGTGAGTTGCCGCCGGGGCTTTTTGCTTCGGCCGATTCCGCGACCGGCGACGCGCTGCGAGCGGAGCGCGAGCGCACCATCGCCGCCCTGAAGACGCGGGTGGAAGAGATCCAGCGCGTGCGAGAGATCGCGGCGAAGACGCTGGAGGAAGTGCGCGGCATGGCCGCCCTGCTCGACCGGCCGGCGGAGTTCAACCGGGCCGTTCAACGCGTTCACGCGCTGCGCGATCAGTTTCAACCATTTGAGCATACGTATGGCCTGGTGATTGCGGTTTCACAAAACGCGGAACTGCGGCGAATCGACGCCGACCGTCGTATGCGCGGCGACGGCACAGGCGAGACGCCGGCGGCGGCGCGGCGGCGACTGGAGCGCGATCAGCGATTTGCGGCCGATTTTCTGGCCGGGTGCGACTACCTCCTGCAGCAATTGCCGCCCGTGGTCGCCGCTTTGCAGGCGGAGGCGTCATGAAAGTCGTCGCAGCGATTTGTGTCGATTTTGAGCGGTCGCCGCTGGGCGGCGCGTCGCGGCTGCGCGAGGGGCTGGCCGGGCGGCGCGTGATCGATCACGCGCTGAGCCGTTTCGCCCGCGTGGCCGGCGCAGATGAGCGCTGGATGGTCGTGCCGCCGGACCAGGCAGAGGCCGCGACGCGCGCCATCGCCGAGTGCGGTGTGTCCATTCGCGTTGCGCCGATCGCGCAGGCAACGCCGCGACGGCGGCTGATCGAGACCATCCGCAAGTGCAGCCTGGAGTCGTGGCGCGGCGGCCCGATGAACGGCACCTGGTTCGACGAGTTCGTCGAGCCCTTTGCGCTGGCGCGATTGTTGGAGAGCACCGGCGCCGACGCGGCATTTCTGTGCGAAGGCCATCAGGCCGCGCTCGACCCTGCGCTCGCTTCGGCCCAGATTGCGGCGATTCGCGAACGGGCCGAAGCCGCGATGATCTTCAGCCCCGCCCCGCCGGGCCTGGGCGGGATCGTCTTGCAGCCCTCGGCGGTCGAGACGCTCACGAGTCACAACCTGACGGTCGGAATCCTGCTCACCTATCGCCCTGAGTTTCCGAACACCGATCCACTGATCCACTCGACTTGTCTGCATGTCGACCCCGACATCGCCGCCACCACGGGGCGCTTCTGCGCCGACACGCGCCGCGGGATCGAGCGGCTCAGCCTGCTGTTCGAACATTGCGGCGTCGAGGCCGATTCGGCCGCGCTGACCGCCGCACATCGGCGGCTCTTCGATCGAGCGGTGGAGACCCTGCCGCGCGAAGTGGAACTGGAGCTGACGACGGATACGCTTGCGCCGCGTTCGAAGCTGCGTCCGCCGCTGGCCGGCGAGTCGAAGCGGCGCTTGGATGATCGCGGTGCGCTCGCGGCGCGGCTGGCGGAACTGGCGACGTACGACGACGCGAGACTGACACTGGTCGGTTGCGGCGATCCGCTTCAGCATCCGCGATTCGCCGAGATCGCCGCGCAGATCGCCGACGCAGCCATCTTCGCCACGACGCTGGTCTCGCCGCTGCATGAGCTCAGCGACGAGCAACTCGCAGCACTGAACTCGGGAACTTTCGATTTCGTGGAAGTTCCGATCGACGCCACAACCGGCGCGACCCACGCTGCGATTCACGGGGTCGATCTGTTCGATCCGGTGCTGGCGAACATCGAACGCATCGAGCAACAGCGGCGCGACACCCGAAACCCGCGGCCCGTCGTGATTCCCACCTTCACCCGCTGCGCGGCGAACGCACACGAGATGGATGCGTTTTACGATCATTGGATTCAGCGTGTCGGATCGGCGGTGATCCGCGGTTACAATGACTTCGCGGGTGCGCTGCCGGCGGACACGCTGCTACACGCGGCGTCGCCGGTACGCCGATCGTGCGGCCGATTGTGGTCGCGAATGACGCTGCTGGCCGATGGACGCGCGGTGCGCTGTGAACAGGATTTCGCGGGGGCGGCGGCGATCGGCGATTGGCGGTCGAGTTCACTGACCGAACTCTGGCGCGGGGCCGCCATGAGCGAGCTGCGCGGCATGCATCGGTCGCTGGACGTGATGAGCGACGGCGCTGCGCCGAGCCAATCGACGCGCCCGCTTGCAACGCTTCCGATTTGCAACTCCTGTCGCGAATGGTTCCGTCCTTAGCGCTGCGCGATTAGATTTCCGGCTCCGAAACACCCGCGGAGCCTCGCATGCTGTTTGTTCTTCGCCGCAGCTCACTTCGATTTCTTCCGCTGACCACCATTGCGCTTGCGCTGACCGCCGTCGCGGTGGCGCGACTGGCCGCGCCCGGCACGGGGCCAAACCCGTCGCCGGCGTCGGCGACTCCGAGCATGAGTGCGGCTTTGTCCGATGCGGCCTCTGCGCCCGCCGACGGTCACGCGTCGCCGAAATCGAATCAGAGCGCCGGGCATACCGATCCGTTTGCCGACATCGTGATCGTGCTGGCGGCGATCGTCTTTGCTGCGGCGGCGGGGCGCTGGCTGGCGGAGCGCGCGGGTCAGCCGGGGGTCCTGGGCGAGGTGCTGGTGGGGATGATCGTGGGCAACATCGGCGTGCTGGCGCTGCAGCATCCGGGATTCCTGCTGATCATGAACATGGAGCGAGCCGAGAAGATGATGGAGACGATGCTCACGGAGCACGTCTCGGTCGATCAAGCGGTGAAGTCAGTATTCAAGCCGGAGGAGCTGCTCGAAGGGCGCGTGGGATATCAGATTGCGCAGGCCGCTTCGGGCCACGACGCCCCGCGCTATTTTCTGATCGCGACGGCGGTCTGGATCTTCTCGAACCTGGGCGTGATTTTGCTGCTGTTTCTCGTCGGTCTCGAATCGACCGTCGGCGATCTGCTCAATGTCGGTCCGCGGGCCACGCTGGTGGCCGTGGTCGGCATGATCGCGCCGTTCATCCTCGCCTGTGGCGCCGGTCTGCTGCTGATTCCCGGCATCACCATGCCGCCGCTGATGTTCCTGGCGGCCACGCTCTGCGCGACGAGCGTGGGCATCACGGCCCGGGTATTCAAAGACCTCAATCGGCTGCAGACATCGGAGGCGCGCGTGATCCTCGGCGCGGCGGTGATCGACGATGTGCTGGGGTTGGTGGTGCTGGCGGTGGTGATGGGCATCGTCGTAAAGGGCGGCGTCGATGTCATGTCGGTCCTGCAAATCGTCGGATTTTCGACGCTGTTCCTGGGCGGCGTGATGATCTTCGGCGAGAGGCTCGCGCGGCTGAAGCTCGCCTTCTGGCGCGGTCTCGACCCTCACAACTACGTGTACCTGTTCCCGCTCACACTCGCGTTTCTGCTGGCCTGGTTCGCGGTGCAGATTCAACTGGCGCTCATCGTCGGCGCCTTTGCCGCGGGCCTGATCATTCGCCGCGACATGTTCCCGGGCATGAAGAGCGATCACGATTTGAACCACGCGTTCGCGCCGCTCGAAAAGCTCTTCGCGCCGATCTTTTTCGTGCTGATCGGCATGGAGGTCGACATTCAATCGATGCTGAACCCCCAGACGCTGTTCGTCGGCGGCGCCATCACGATCGCCGCGATCATCGGCAAACTGGCGTGCGGCCTTGTCGCGGGGCGCGGGGTTGACGCGATCTCGGTCGGCATCGGCATGGTGCCGCGCGGCGAAGTGGGACTTATCTTCGCCAAGATCGGCAAGAGCCTCGGCGTGGTCGATTCGGGCCTGTTTTCGGCACTGGTGATGATGGTCGTCGTGACGACGATCATCACGCCGCTGGGATTGAAATGGTCGCTGGCGCGGGTCGACGCGCGCGCGGCGCGAAGGTGAGCTCGGCCGCTCAGGCCCGTGCCTGCTGCTCCTCGGGAGCCGGCGCAAAGCCGCGGCGGAGCGTGTTTTCGGTGATGGTTCGCGGGATCGTGAATTCGCGGAGATAGTCCGGTCCGCCATAACGGGCGCCGTCGCCGGAGAGCTTCACGCCGCCGAAAGGCTGACGACCGACCTTTGACCCGACGATTTTTCGATTGATGTAGAGATTGCCGCAGCGACACTCGCGGCGAGCGAGCTCGATGTTGGCGGGGCTGCGCGAATAGACGCCGCCGGTGAGGCCATAGTCGGTGCTGTTGAAGATGCGGATGGCGTCGGCCATGTTCGCGGCGCGAATCAGCGCGACGACGGGTCCGAAGATTTCCTCGCGCGCGATTCGGGCGCTTGCGGGCACGTCGTCGAACACGACCGGGCCGACGTATTGCGCGCCGCTCGCCAGCAGATCCGGACTCGGCAGCACTTCGAGCACGCACTTGGCTTCGCTCTTGCCGACCGCGATCCACTCGCGCACGCGCTTGGCGGCCGCGTCGCTGATGAGCGGCGGGATGGACGTGCCGGGTGCGTCGGCCGGGCCGAGCGACATGGCGCGGGCCGCGTCGACGAAGCGTTCGCGGAAGCGATCATGAGCGCCGCCGACCACGATAATCCGCGAGGCGGCGGTGCATTTTTGACCGGCGTAGCCGAAGGCGCTCGCCAGCGAACCCTGCACCGCTTCGTCGAGATCTGCGTCGTCGTCGACGATGATGGCGTTTTTCGCGGAGAGTTCGAGCAAAACCTTTCGCACGGCGCGGCGGCGCGTCAGCGTTTCAGACGCGGCGCGATGCAGCGCGACGCCGGCCTCGCTCGTGCCGACGACCGCCAGCAGGTCGACGTCTTCGTGCCGCGCGAGCAGCGGGCCGAGCGTCTCGCCGGGGCCGGAGACGACACTCAGCACGCCCTCGGGCAGGCCGGCCTCGCGCCAAAGCTGGGCGAAGTAAGCTGCAACGACCGGCGACTCGCTCGCCGGCTTGAGCACAACCGCGTTGCCGGTGCCGATGGCGGCGGAAACGACATTGGCCACGAGCGCGAGCGGGAAATTCCACGGACCAAGCACGGCGCAGACGCCGCGGGCGACGTGTTCGACGCTGTTGTCCTCGCCGGCGGCGTCGATCGGCTCGATATGGGTCGCGCCGCGGCGAATCTGATGGGCGTAATAGTTGATGTAGTCGATCGCCTCGGACACCTCGGCATCGGCCTCGCGCCAGGTCTTGCCGACCTCGAGCACGACGCGGGCGGCGAACTCGGCGCGGCGCGCCTCCAGGCGGGCGGCGGCTTCGAACATCGTCGCGGCGCGTTCGCGCGCCGGGCGGCGGCTCCAACTATCAAAGGCGCGCGCGGCGGCGGCGATTGCTGCGTTGGCTGCGCCGGCGTCGACGGTCGGCACGCGCGCGATGATCTCGCTCGGACGAGACGGATTGCGCGATTCGATGAATCGCGGCTGGGATGAGTGCGAGCCGTTGCTCGACGCATCCGCCCCCGCGCCGAGGCCGGGCACGGGCTGACCGAAGGTCGCGCGGACGGCCCGCAAGGCCTCTTCAAATCGGGTTCGCGCCGCCGGTGAAGCAAAATCGGTATCGGGAATATTCACGAACTTCTCCCGCTGTGCACGTTCGATGGTGACGACGGACCAATCCTCCGGCGGCGGCGGATCGCTCTCGGCCCAGCTTTGCGGCGCCCGCAGCAGCCGCTCCGCCGGCACATCCGCGTCGGCCCCCTGCCGCAGGAAACTCTCGTTCGCCGTGTTTTCGAGCAGACGCCGGATG
>JALHOX010000105.1:8072-11637 GCA_022842805.1 Phycisphaerae bacterium
GCCGGATGAGATACGCCATGCCGGGCAGCACGTCGCCATAGGGCGTGTAGACGCGGCAGCGCTCCTTGCGCGCCGCGAGGGCTTGTTTGATCGGATCGCCCATGCCGAAGAGCATCTGCAGCTCGAATTCATCGCCGGTCGCGCCGTAATGATCGCGCAGGGCCATGGCGTGGGCGAGGCTGCGAATGTTGTGGCTGGCGAAGGCCGTGCGAATGTGCTGGTGGTTCTCGACCAGCAGCGCGGCGCAGCGCTCATAGCACGCGTCCGACTGCCACTTTTTCATCCACACCGGACAGGGCCGGCCCTCGCGCTCGGCGCTGGCCTTCTCGCTGTCCCAATAGGCGCCCTTCACGAGGCGAATCCACATCGGCGTGCCGCGGCGCTTGGCGTAATCGATCATCGCGCTCACATCGCGCTCGCCGTCGCGAAGGTAAGCCTGAACGACGACGCCCAGATGCGGATAGTCGCGGAACTCGGGCTCTTCGAAGAGCTCGCGGACGAGTTCGAGCGTGAGGTCTTTGATCGCGTAATGCTCCATATCGACATGGAGATGCGCTCGGGCGCTCATCGCCTTGCGCAATAGCGGTCGCAGAAACTCCTTGGCCCGCTCCTTCGCCCGCGGCGCGACGATGGGGTCGAACCCGGGGTAGATCGCGGTGATCTTGACCGAGACGTTGATTCGCGGCGGCGCACTCGGGCCGTCGCCATCGATTTGGCGAACGGCGGGCCAGCGTGCGGCGCGGCGCGGAAGCTCATCGAGCAGGTCGAGGTAGAGCTGGTGATAATGCTCACCTTCGCGGGGCGAGAGGGCCGCTTCGCCCAGCAGGTCGATGGTGAAAGCGAGGCTCTGCTTACGCATCCGCAAAATGGCCCGCTCGGCTTCGTCGATGTTTGAGCCGGCGATAAAGCTGCCTGACATGCCGAAGGCGGCCTTCTGCGCAAACCACGCCGTAAAGCGCGGCCGCCAGCCGCGGTCTTCGTTCCAATCCATCCAGCGGCCGGCGAAGCGCGTCAGCGAAGAGACGCGCGGCTTTGCCGGAGTCGCAGTTGGTCGAGTTTCATGGGCCGCGTCGTGGCTCGATGTGGCGGCGTCATCGGGGGACTCAAGATGACGGCGCAGGTCGGCAGAGAAATATTCGCGCAGGTGGCGGGCAACGGCGGCGGAGGTCGCCATCGCCGGCAAAGCGTCGATGAAACGAAATGCCTGAACCTTGAGCCATGGGTCGGCTTGGAACTGGCGCAGCATGCGCTCCTGCACCCAGGCCGGATGCAGCGGCCAGGGCTGCGCGGCGCGAAGACTGTCGAGCAGCTCGCGGCCGATGCGCTGCGTGCCTTGTTCGATCGCGTTGGCGGCGGAGTGGGACATCGGGGCACATTGTAGAGCCCCGCGCAAAATGGGGGAGTAGTTGCGAGTTTCGTGTGCAGAGTGTCGAGTGCAAGAACCGGCCCATGCGCGGCTGATCGCTCTCATGGGCCGCCGCGTTTTCACTCGGCACTCTGCACTCGAACCTCGCAAGTTCTCCGCCCCGTCGCTGAAATCAGCCGGTTCGAGCGCGTGCCGCGTCCTCATGGGCGATGCCCAGGATCAGCGCAACGCCGACGCCGAGCACGGTCAGAACCGTTTCTTCGCTCACTTGCGCCCCGACCTGAGCCGCATAGGCCGTGACGATCGTGGCGATCGCCACCTGCACCTTGCGGCTGCGCAGCGGCCAGAGCCAGCGCTTCCAATCGATCGCCGATGTACTCACTGATCATCCTCCTTCTCGGGTTCGTCGGCCGGCGGCGGCGCGCTATCCGCCGCACCGGACGCTGCTTTCGCGCCGGCTTCGGCGGCGATGGCCTGCTCGAGCCGCTTGGTCTTGGTTTCCAGGGATTTCCAGAGCAGATCGACGACGGCCTGCTCGCTATAAAGCTTTGAATCGACGCCGACGCGACGCAGACCCAGGGCGCGCTCGTTTTGCAACGCCCAGAATTCGACCAAGTCGCGCTCGTTCCAGACGGTGTTGAGCGTGGCGACCTGATCGTCGCTCAGCTCCGCGCCGCTATCGCGCATACGGCGGAGCATGTCGCGAAACAGCAGCACGCGCAGACCATCGTGCTGACGGTCGACGACGCCCTGCTGAATCTCATCGACGCGCTGCTGCGTGTCGATCGCTATGCGGGTGGACTCGGCGGTGCAGCCGCATGCGATGGCACCGGTCAGGATGTACAACGTCCCTCGTAGATGCATCATCTTTCTCCTTGTCGAGAGTGTCACGCGTCGGGCGACAGGCGCCAGGAAGAGGACTCGGGTCTGTTGGTAAGCTGCGAGACTGTGAGTCCCCGACCGACGCCTGCCGCCCGGGGCACGACGCCCCCGCGTGGCCCGTGGCCTTGAATCTTTGAACTCAGCCGCCGAACGCCCGCAGCAGGCGCACCGCGAAGATCGCCCCGTCGATCCAGTTTTCAGCAGCGATGGCCTCGACCATCTGCTGATTGACGCGATCCACCTCCTCGCGCGAGAGCCAGCCGCGGGCCGGCGCGGTGCGCGAAAGACCGGCGTTCGTGTAGTCCCGATCGCCCGGCGGAGCCGGCTCGGTCGCCGGGCGACGAGCCTCGATCATGAGAGCGTCGATCACGTTCCGAGCGCCCTGCACAAACGCCCGCGCGCTGGCGGGGTCGAGGCGCTTCAGCCCTTCGATCCAACTCATATCATGCCTCCCGATCTAGTTGTGAGTTGCGAGCGCAGAGTGTCGAGTTGAAGACAAGGGCCCTGGCCCGGACACACCGAGTCCACAGTCCGGACCTTTTCGACTCGCAACTCGGCACTCGACACTTGCCTCTTTACGCCGCATCCGACTTTCGCGCCCCGGGCGCGATCCGCTCCACCTGCTGCGTCAGGCGTCGGATCCAGTCCGCCTCGCTGGCACGGTGTGCGCGGAGTTCCGCCCGCAGTTCCGTGATGGCCTCGGTGTTGGCCCGCACCACGCGCAGCAGCTCCTCGCTCAGGCGCTCGACCCGCGCCTCGGCCTCGCCGGCGTCGTCGAGCCTCTGCAACTGCTGGACACGTTCCTGCCGTTCATACCACCACATCACAAAGAGCAGGCCCGCGATGCCGAGCGAAGACAACTGTGTCAGCAGCTCGGTCGGCATCATTGCACGTACTCGTACCAGACCATGACGCCGTAGTTTCCGGAGGATGATTGAAAGGACGTATTCAAGCCCAGGGCCCGCCCGCGCTCCGTGATCAGCGCGTACGGCTTCGGGAATTCGAATACGCCCAGTCCGCCGGGCGAATATCGCAGCGTCGCCGATATCGCGACTTCGCCGACGCCGCCCGGGTCCGACACCAGCGTGATGGCGACTCCCACCCAGGAGGTGAGAATTAGCCGTTCGACGCGAATGATTCGATCCGCCTGCGCCGCGGCGAGCGATTGCCCGGCCTGAGCGTCTGAGTAATTGAAAATGGCCAAAGCCATGCTGTTTCCCCAAAGTGTGAAGTTTGTGTTCACGACACAGTCTCCCTTTAGAGACCGTCCAATTGTTCCGCGGTAAACGTCCTGCCGCCGCCCGCGTCGAAGCGCAC
>JALHOX010000106.1 GCA_022842805.1 Phycisphaerae bacterium
CGACGACGAAAGCGGTGATCGCAGCTTCGGATGCGGGAGCCCCCCCGGCGTTACACGCCGCCCACGTTGCGGCTTACGGATTCGCCAACGTGCCCCCGACGACGACCACAACTCGAAATCGGCGGATTGAGTTAGTTGACGCTTCCGCCGCCCAGCCGCCAGACCCGCTCCGCGATTTTGGCCTGCTCGGTCAGCGCTTTCTGCAGTTTGTGTTGGACACGCACCCAGCGCAAGAACACGAGCAGAAGTAGCAAAAGGTTGATCATCATCGCGATTCCAAATATCGCCAAACCCGTCGGCATCGTCGGGGCCGGGCCGGCCGCCATCACAATGATGGCAAGGGCGCCGGCGCCGAGCACCATGATTGCGCTTGTGATCGGGTAGGCCCAGGACAGAAAAGCGGCCGCGGCGGCGAGTTTCGGTTCGGGGATGCGCAGCGCCAAAGAGCGCATGTAGCGAAGCCGGGCCCATTCGCCAATGTAGCCGATGGCGAGTAACAGAAGACCCACAACAGCCATCACCGGGCCGATTGGCCCGGGAAGTCGAGCAAACAGCCCAACCGCGTTCGATGCGGTGCCGATCATGCTGAGCGCCAGCGCGATCCGCACGAACTTCCGTGTGTTCACATACTTGCCGTCGCTCAGTCCGCTCGGATCGGGCTCGGTGAAGCGGTACGCGCCAACGACGTAGATGATTGAGCCGATAAGGCCAAGCCCCGCCACCAACACCTGCGACCCAGCCGCCGACAGGAGCCGGCTCAACATCCCCACCAGCATCGAAACCAGCACACCCCACAGCACCAGTGATAGACCGCTCGAGATTGTCTGAAGCCATTTCGGATCGGCAAACCGCAGCAGGTCGCCGTGTGCCGAGAGGCCAACCGGCGTGCCGCATTCGGGACAGCGGCCCAGTGCATCGAGGCCGCGCAGGTTGTAGCCGCAGCGCCGACACGGGCAGTCAAAATCGACCTGCCCGGAAAAGCCGCCGGGCGCGGCACTTCGCGCGACAAACTCAGTGGCAAACGGAATTTCAGACATACTCAAAGACCCCTTGCGATCGAATGGCGAATCCCCACGGGAGTCGAACGGCTCGCACCCCATGCGGCGACCGGAACGACAGTCTATCGCGACGTTTCAGGCAGAAAAGCGGCGACGATCAGAAACTGGCGGCGTCGCGCAAACGTGTTTCACGTGAAACAACGTTGCGCCGCGGCGGGCGACCCCAACCGGCGCGGAGGCGGGTGAAATCCGCCTGCCCCGCGAAATACCACGGTTCCAATTCCCCCTTCTGCATTCTTCACTCTGCATTCTGCATTTGGCTCTGCTATTCCCGACTTCCGGGCACCATCTCCATTTCCACCCGCTCTTCGCCGCGCAGGACGACGATTTTAGTCTTCTCGCCCACCTTGAGGGCGTCGAGGATGTAGGTGTAGTCGTGGATGTTCTCGATCTTCTTGCCGGCGAGCTCGATGATGATGTCGCCGCCGCGGACGCCGGCGGCGTGGGCCGGGCCGCCGCTGGCGACGCCGTTGAGCTTGAGGCCGGGCTTGTCCATGGGGGCGTAATCGGGAATCGTGCCGAGGTACGCGCGTAGCGCGGCCCGGGCGCCGCTGGCCATCGCCGGGGCGCTCTTGCTGGGCGGGATGAACTCCATCGGCGTACCGTTTCCGTCGCGATCTCGATCGATCCCGTTGGCGATGAGCGCGAGTAACTTGGTGGTCTTCTGTGCCCCTTCGTAATTCAGCTTCTCCGGCGTATCGCGCGGCGTGTGATACTCGGCGTGCGAACCGGTGAAGGCGCTCAGGACCGGAACGCCCTTCAGATAGAACGAAGTCGCATCGGTCGGCAGATAGCCGTCGTCCTGCAGCGCGAGGCTGAGACCGACGACCGCGTTGCGCTTTTCGATTTCACGCTTCCAGACGGGGCTGGAGCCGACGCCGGCAAGCATCAGCTTCTCGCTGAGGCGACCGACCATGTCGAGGTTGATGTAGCAATGAACGCGGTCACGCGGGATCGCGCTTTGCGCCTTGTCTTCGATCTGCTCGACAAAGTGCTTTGAGCCGATCAGACCCAACTCCTCGCCTGACCATGCGACGAAGACCCACGGGCCGCTGCGGCTCGCCGCGCCGGAATTCTCGCCTGGGACCGGCAGGAGATGCTCCGCCATTTCGAGCATGCCGGCGACGCCCGAGGCATTGTCATCCGCGCCGTAGTGGATGCCATCTTTCTCCTCATCGCGCGCCAGCGAGTTGCCGCTGTGGCCGCGACCGAGATGATCCACGTGAGCGCCAATCACGATGGGAGCGCCGTTGTTGCCCTTGATCGGCGTACTCACACCGACAACATTTCTCCCGCGGCGCATCTCCGAGGCCAGCGCGACATTCGCCGCGAGCCGCACGCCCGCGACGGCGTTTCCGCTTACCTCGCCATTCGCACCGATGCCCTTCATCATCGTGGCCAGCGGCGCGCCGGCCGGCGACAGCAGCGCGTCCGCCGCTTCGTTCGAAATGGAGACGATCGGCAGCATTCCGCGGGCCATTGAGGCGTCGGCGTCGAGCGGCACGAGCTCGTTCTTCACCTTCACATCCGGTCCCGTCACGATGATCAGCCCCTTCGCGCCGCGATCGCGGGCGAGCATCGCCTTATAGCGAAGGCCGCCATACCGACGCAGTTGCTGTCGCCGCGCGTCGCTCACATCTTCGGGCAGATAGCGCAGCACCAGCAGCCACTTGCCGGAGACATCGAGTCCCTTGAACGAGTCATACGCCGGCTGGTCGCCCTCGGCGGGCGCGACGACGCCGTAGCCGCCGAAGACGATCTCGGTCGGCGGGACGGCGGCGTTGGCAGAAAACGCCAGCGGTCGCCAATCGCGGTCGAGCACGAAGGACTTCGGCGCGGGCGCGTCGCCGGTCGCTTCGGGCCAGCTCGCTTCGAGGCGATTGTCGGCCTCGACCTTTACGCCGGCGGAGAACTGGAACTCCTGGAAGTAAGTGCCGTTGTCGCCGCCGGGGGCAAGGCCCAGCCGCGCGAATTCGCGGGCGACATATTCCGTCGACAGCCATTCGCCGCGTGAGCCGGTCATGCGCCCCTCGGTCGCCTCATCGGCGAGGATCGCGACGCGCTGGCGAATGTCGTCGACGGTGATCTCGCGCGTCGTCGGCGTCTTGGCGTGTTTGGCGATGAGTGCGTCAAGAACCGCGACGCGATCTTTGCCATCGCGAATCGCCGCGCGGGCCGCCTCGTGGTTCCAGTTGGCGATGAAGATCTGGGCCGACTTGTCTGCGGTGCGCGAAGTGGTCCACGCCAGCCGCTTGCCATCCGGCGTAAAGACCGGCAGTCCGTCGAAGCCGTCGGTATGGCTGACGCGAATCGGCTCGCCGCCGTCGACGCCGACGATGTAAAGCTCGAAATTCGCGAAGCCGTGGCGATTGGTGGTGAAGATCAAATACTCGCCGCTGGGGTGATAAAACGGCGCCCAGGACATGGCGCCGAGCTTGGTCAGCTGTCGCTCGTCGCGGCCGTCGATGCCGATCGTGTAGACCTCGGCGATCGCGCCGTTTTCGTCGAAGCGACGGAAACAGACGCGCTTGCCGTCGGGGCTGAAGAACGGCCCGCCGTCGTAGCCGAGCTTGGTCGTCAGCGGGCGGCAATCGGTGCCGTCGGCATTCATGATGAAGAGATCGCAGAAGAGCGATGGATCGGTTTCGAGCTGGCGCTTCTCGGCGTCGGTCATCTTGCCGAATCGCTCGTACGCGAGGCGGTTCGACGTGAAGGCGATCTTCGAGCCGTCGGGCGAATAGCTGCCCTCGGCGTCGTAGCCGCGGACGTTGGTGAGACGCGCATACTGCTTGGATTTGCGGTCGAAGGCGTACAGCTCGAAGTGTTCGTCGTAGTCCCATGCGTAGCGCTTCTGCTTGCCGCTGGCGCGAAAGTCGAGCTCTTCCTGCTGCTTTTTCTTGGCGTCGGGGTCGTCCTGCGTCGAGGCGAAGAGCAACTTCGAGCGATCGGGCGAGAACCAGGCGCAGGTCGTCTTGCCGACGCCGGGCGAAATCCGCTCGCTGTCGCCGCTGTCGAGATTCAGGGCGTAGATCTGATAGAACGGGTTGCCCGCCTCGCGCTCGCTCTGAAAGACGATCTCTTTGCCGTCGGCGCTGAAGTAGCCTTCGCCGGAGCGGCGGCCCTCGAAGACGAGCTGTCGCGTGTCGGAGAGAAAATCGGCCTCGCCGGCGAGAGCTATTCCGTGAGTCAGGGCAAAGGTCGGCGCGAATGTCGAGACGATCCATGCCGCGCAGGCGCGGCGCAATGTGAGCTGATTCATGATTCGCAAATATTAGCCCTGAACGCGGCCAAGAGGGCGGATTGCACCCGCCGCCGGGCCGCAGCGGCGCGCATTTCTCCCCACCAAACAAAAGACCTCTACCTCCGCTTTGCATCCGCCCGGACAATTCCGTCGAAACCAGCATGGGGCAGATCGATCGCTCCGGGTCCGCGCGCTCTACGATCGGCGATCGTCGGCTCCCTTTTCGCAGCCCCGCGCAGGCTGAAGCCTGCGGCTCGCTTTTCAGGAACCCAGTCCTCTGATGAAAGACCGCAACCTCATGATCGCAAACTCTGCCGCACGGTTGATCGCCCTTCTCGCACCGCTCTCCGCTGGGGCGTCCGCCCTGGCCGACGAATGGTCGCAATTTCGCGGCCCGCGCGGCGACGGCGTGGTGGCCGAGCTGACGCACCCGCTGAGCTGGTCCGTCGGCGAAAACCTGCTCTGGAAAACCGCCCTTCCCGGCACGGGCTGGTCTGCGCCGGTCGTCGTCGGCAAGCGGGTGTTTATCTCCAGCGCCAGTGGCGAGGCGCTTAAGCCGCCCAAGAACATGAGCGAGGGCGTCCGCGACCCGGCGTCCTTCGGCCTCGGCGGGCGCAAGCCGTCCGCGTCGCTTGATTTGAACTGCACTGCCTCGACCTCGCGACGGGCCGGATTCTCTGGTCGCAGTTGATCGCCGAGGAAGAACCCAAGCTCGCGATTCACCCCTCCAACACCTTCGCCACGGAGACGCCCGCCGCCGACAGCGAGCGTATCTGCGTCGCGTTCGGCACGATCGGCAAGCTGGCGGCGTTTTCGCACGAGGGCAAGGAGCTCTGGCGATTCGAGTATGAGCCGCGCAACATCGACCAGGGCTTCGGCACGGGCAGTTCGCTCGCGCTCTTCGAGGATCGCCTCTTCCTGCAAAACGACAACGAAAAGCAGTCGACGCTCACGGCGCTGCGGCTGAGCAACGGCGAGAAAATCTGGGAGGTGACCCGCGACTGCGATTCATCGTGGGCGACGCCGCTCGTCTGGCGCAACTCCAAGCGCGTCGAAGTGGTGGCGTGCGGCGGCGGCAAGGTGATGTCGTATGACCCCAACGACGGGAAACTGCTCTGGCAGATGGGCGGAATCGACTCGGCGTTCTCTGCGTCCACGGCGTCGAACCCCGACTACCTGGTCTTCGCCAATAGCGGCCCCTTCAGCCAAAACTTCATGTACGCCATCCGGCCCGGCGCGGCGGGCGATATCACGCTGAAGGACAAAGAGACATCGAACGACGGCGTCGCGTGGCGCGTCGGAAAACCCGGCGTCGGCATGTGTTCGCCGCTGATCTTCGACGGGCTGATCTATGCCCCGGCCGAGGGCAAGCTGAAGACATTTGATGTGGCGACCGGGGCCGAGGTGTATCGGCAGCGCCTGCCGGAAGCGGAGTTGTTTGTGTCGAGCGCCTGGGCGGGCGCGGGACATGTGCTCATGCTGGACGAAGCGGGTCGGACGTTCGTTTTGCAGGCGGGTCGCGAGTTCAAGTTGCTGAACACGAATCGCATTGAAGACACTTTTTGGGCCGCGCCGGCGATCGCGGGCTCGAAGCTGCTGCTGCGCGGGGTGAATGGGTTGTATTGCATCGGAAAGTAGCCGATTCGGCGATTGCAGTTTCCACTGGAATAATAGCGGCGCACGTTGTGCCACCGCCTCAAGCGGTGCCGCTCCGCCCGCCACGCCGCGCGGCCCGCCCCGCAGGCGTTGCCAGGATCGGTCGCCGACCTGTCGTAACCACCGTGAAAAAATAGCTTGCACCGGGGCTGCGCAACCGGCGATACTCCGGAATCTCCGGCGAACAGCTCCTTTTGGATCGCCGCCAGCACCGCGCAACGCGCTTGGAGGCGACATGACGGCCGGCCAACCGTGGGCACGGCCCACCCTACAAGACGGCGAGAGGATTGGCTTCTAGTGCGTACAAGCGATTCAAAACACGCTGTCGGAGTAACGATTGCAATCGTTGTCATGATTGCGCTTGTAGGTCTATGGTTGCTGCACTTGACTCAGCGCGATCCTCGTCAAATGTCGAATCTACAGCTCGTCGACTTGCTCGCTGATCCAGAGGCGACCGTTCACGAGGCGGCAATTCACGAACTTGTGCGCCGTGGCAAAGGCCCCCTACAAATAGGACTTCGCGACGATCGGCCAGCCGTTCGCCGAAATGCTGTAAAGGGTTTACTTTGGCTTGGTGATCGCTCAACGACTTCTGATTTAGCGGCTGCGCTGACTGACAACGACCCGTGGGCAAGAAATTGGGCAGCACGCGCGCTAGGACGCCTTGGAGCGCGGGAGTGCTTGCCCGCCCTCAAGAGACTCGCCAACTCTGATCCCGAGGAGTTCGTCCGAAGAGGTGCATCTGAAGCGGTTCAGATGCTCAAATAGACGGTTCTGAACCGAGCGCAAGTGCGATCTCCATTCCCCAGCGTCGCGTAGCCGCGCCCGTGCAATTCCGCCCATTCCCCGCCAAACCCCGCCAAACCCGCGCACTCCTCCCTCGCTCCCCTCGCCTTCCCTTCCACCCACGCAAACGATTCCCACAGGATCCCCGCGCCCGCCGATATCACGGACGCGGATTGCAATAGGTAGGGCAGGCCGCGGTACTCCGCGCCCCGCCTCTTGGCCGCACGAATCGAAACGACTCACCCAAAACGGAGGGGTCCGGCAAAAAACTCTGTGCGTCCCGCGCAAGCGGCGCGAACAGCTCCAACTCCAACGGCAACATCGATGTTCCATCGGTGACCGCCCAAGGACAAAAAGCCCGTCGCACCGCCTGCACGAGCGCGAACTCGCACCGCACAACCAACCCGCGCGCAAGCGTTTGCCGCGCAAGCGCGCGAGAAGGAAGTGCGGAGAATCTGGGGGCCATGCCGACGCCTTTTGCGCCGGCATGCCCTCCGATCGGGTCACATGCTTCCGCGGTCCTCCGCGCAAGCACGCGTCCGCGCGACCCGCGCTCAGCGGACCCAGGCCATTGCATTCGCCAGAATGCGACGACCTGTATCCCTTTTCTGAATTGCTTCCGTCGCCGCAAGGCGCCGAAAGCAATGGCTAGCCGCCGCGATACCGCGCCTCACGCGCGGCGGCGAACAAAGCGTGAGGCTCTGCAGCCGCCCGCAAGCAGCGCCCTTTTTGGGTGGCATGGGCTGGCGGTACTCCGCCTGCCCGTGCTCACTCGGCGCCGCCCGCGACTCGAGCGACGGCAACATCGCAACGGTGCGGCGAGCCAGCCCGCCCCGCGGCTGCAAGAAAAAAGGCCGGCACGCACAGAGTGATCCATCAAGCGCGCAAGCGCCCAATGGATCGACGCAACCTTCGCCCGTAATGGCGAAGTGTGCGGCGGGTTCAATTCCCGCCACCTCCATTCGAAAACCCCATCCAACGACGCGCGGCCCCGCGCGCCGCCCGCCCCCGCGCGCGCCTCTTCAATTCGCCATTCGCTATTCGCCATTCGCTATTCCCCCTCCGCCCCTTCACCCCTTCTCCCCTCACGCCCCTCTTCAATTCGCAATTCGCTATTCGCCTTCTCCCCTCCCCCCCCTTTTCCCCCCTCGGCGCATCGACTCTGCGAGTCGCTACTTCCCGATTGCGATCACGTGGCCGCGGGTGCGCCAATAGATGACGCCCTCCGAGATCGCCGGCGTCGCGAGGCAGGACTCGCCCAGGTCGTTCGTGGCGATCGGCTCGCCTTCGCCGCCGGCCTTGAGCACGATCACCTTCCCATCTTCAGCCGTGTAGTAGATCTTGCCGTCGCCTGCGATGGCGGAGGCGGTGAAGCCTACATTGCCGCCGCCGATGCGCTGAGTCCACTTTTCTTCGCCGGTCTTCGCGTCGAGCACGCGGAATGTGCCGTTGTCTTTGCAGACATAAAGCCGGCCGCCGTAGAGCAGCGGCGTCTGCATGTATGACCCGATCTTGGTTTTCACCCATTTTACATGCGGGTCGGGGGCGGCTGCGGGCCCCTCGATGACGCTCAGTTCGCCGGTCGCGTTGAGACCGACGGCGAAGACGGGCTGGCTCGGGTCTTGCGCGCGATAGGGTCGGTGGTTGCTGGTGAGATAGACGAGTCCGTCGCCGAGCACCGGCGCGGGCACTGGAATTCCGCCGCCGCCGGAGAGGCTCCAGACGCGCTTGCCGGTGTTGGCGTCGTAGGCGCCGATTTCGAGGCAGCCGTTGCAGATGATCTGCGGGCCGCCGGGCGACATCCAGGCGGTGGGCGTGGCCCAGGTGGGCACGTCGGCCCGCGGCGTGCGCCACAGCTCGCGGCCGTCGCTCGCGTCGAAAGCGGCGAGGAACGCGTTTTTCTTGATGTCGCACTGCACGATCGCCTTGCCGTCGATCAGCACCGGCGAACTCGCGAAGCCCCACTCCATCTGCATCGCGTTGTAAGGCCCGACGTCGAGCACGCCGAGGTCTTTGCTCCACTTCAACTCGCCGTCGTGGGAAAAGCAATAAAGACCCTCGGAGGCGAAGAAGACGATCACGTGTTGCGCGTCGACCGCGGGCGTGCAGTTGACGTGTGTCGCCTTCACATGCCGCTTGACCTTGGGCACGCCGGTGTGAGCCGTTTTCTCCCAGAGGATTTTGCCCGTTTTTTTGTCGAGGCAGAGGACCTTGAAGGCGTGCTCGGTCATGTCGTCGGCGGAGTCGCCCTCGCCGAAAAGGCCGGTGCGGAGCGACTGGTTGTCGGCGCTGCTGACGGCGGTGGTGACGAAGAGCTTTTCGCCCCAGATGACCGGCGAGGAGTGGGCCAGGCCGGCGATCGGTGTCTTCCAGCGGACGCCTTCGTTCTTGGCGACGTCCCATGCGCTTGGCAGTGCATGTCCCTCGGCCACGCCGGCGGCCTGCGCACCGCGGAATTGGGGCCAGTTCGCATCGGCGGCGAGGGCTGCGGCGCTGAGGAGCGCGAGGCCCAGCAGAAGACGCATCGGCCGATGCGTGCGGATGAGCGGGTCGCGGTTTGAGCGGGGCTGCGAGGCGGCGAGACGGTGCATGTGAGACTCCGAAGTTGGCGCAAATGCGTGATTGGCACGGCATTCGACTTCGCGACCACACTATTCGCGGGCGAGGCGCGACGCGATGTGACGACGCCGCGGCTTTGCAAGTTACGACGTGCGAGCGGTTCCAAGGGTGGGTGCGTCCGATGACGCATCAAGAGAGGAGTAGGGTGCGTCCCTTGACGCACCAGACGGATCGCGAGGGGAAAACAAGAGGGTGCGTCGAGGGACGCACCCTACGCGGCACAGTGTGCGGGCGGGACTTTGGACCGTTATTGAGAGCCCCGAATCGCTATTGAACGCCCGTCTGGGTCCATAGGCGATTGTCGGTGTAATAGCGCGGATCGAGCTCTTCGGGCACGACGTCGGGCGGGGGGAAGGCGGGGTAATAGGCGCCCATGTGCTGGCTATCGGGGCCGACGAAGATGGATTCATCGGCGTGCCAGACAAAGCGAGCGACGGTGTCGATGCGGTCGCTCGATTCGAAGGCGTAGCGAGCGCGCTCCACGTGACCATCCTGATGGAGGAAGTTCGCCGTGTAATTCGGATGGCGATAGGCGATGGTGTTATCGGTCTGCGAGGGGAAATTCCACATGCGGTGGCGGTAGGCCTCGCCCGACAGGTTGTAGATGCCCGACCAGATCGCGTCTGCCCCGAGAACGCGGCGCGACGGATAGCGGTCGTGCTCGGCGAAGCGGCGATTTAGCCCGTCTTCGCTCGGTCCGCCCATGGCCCAGGAGCCGGTCGAAAGTGGGACCGAAATGCCGTAGCTGTAGTTGATGCCGAAACGGGAGCGGTTCGGCGGATAGAGCAGCGAGAAGGCCTGGCCGCGTGCTTCGGCCAGATAGTCGGGGCGGTCGTCCTCGCCGCAATAGCCGACCTGCTCGATCGCATAGCGGCGCTCGACCATGAGGTCGACCCAGGTGAAACGGACGGTATCTCCGCCGTCGTCCCAGAGCGGGTAGAAATTAAATTCGAGGAACCCCTGTTGTAAACCTTTGCCGAGCGACTGGAGATTGGTTCCGCAATGGGTGGAGACGGCCTGCTGCCGAGCGGTACGGAGGGCCGGCAATAGCACGGCCATGAGCAGCGACACGATACCGAGCACGACGAGTAGCTCGGCCAACGTGAACGCATGCTGCGAAATACGCGACGGTCGGACCGCGTAGCGCATACCAGCCTCGTTCAGGCGCGTTCGAGCGTGACTCCGTCACGAGCAAACGCTTGGCGTTCTGACGACGCACGTCCCAGCCGGCGTCGTCGCGGAGGAGGTTCAGAGCGAACCTCTGTTTCGTACCACGCCTCTGCAGCTCCGCCGCGGAGGCCCTACGAGTGACCTGACTATCTGTAGAAAATAGTCGATCCGGAAATAAAACGCAACCTGTCCCGATTTGGATTCGCCGCCCGCGCAAATCATTCGCTTTTTTCGAGGACGCGGACGCGCTTGACGCCCGCCGCTCCTGCCCGATACTCTCCCCGATCCGCGTGACCGCCGCCGAAAGACCGGCGTGGTCGCGGCATGAACGGATTCGCGCTCGCCGCGGTTGCGGGAGTGCGTTGGAGGTGTGCTTTGTCGACGTCCGCAGTCGTCCGCGAAATGCTCGATGCCGGTATTCACTTCGGTCACCGCGCCAGCCGCTGGAACCCGAAGATGAAGCCGTATATCTACGGCCAGCGCAACAAGATTCACATCATCGACATTCGCGAGACGCTGAAGGGCCTTCTGCGGGCGAAGAAGTACATCGCCCAGACGGTGGCGCAAGGCGGAGACATCCTCTTCGTCGGCACCAAGCGGCAGGCCCGCGAGTTGCTCATGGAAAACGTAGAGCGTTGCAAGATGCACTACGTCACCGAGCGCTGGCTGGGCGGCACGCTGACCAACTTCCGCACCATCCGCAATCGGCTGGATCGCCTCAACGAACTTGAGACTCTGGCCGCCTCGCCGGAATGGGAGACGGGCTACTCCAAGAAGATCAAGTCGGTGCTGACGCGCGAGCTGAAGAAGATTCAGCGCAACCTGAGCGGCATTCGTCGCATGACGCGGCTGCCCGCGGCGCTCGTCATCATCGACATGATGAAGGAAATGAACGCGGTCCGCGAAGCGCAATCGCTCGGCATTCCGACCATCGGCCTGCTCGATACCGACGGCGACCCGGACGCGATCAACATCCCGATCCCCGGCAACGATGACTCGATGCGCTCGATCGAGCTGAGATCGGAAGAGCG
>JALHOX010000107.1 GCA_022842805.1 Phycisphaerae bacterium
ATAGCTGTACGACATCATCACATGCAGCCGCTTGCCGCGGGCGTAGTGTTCATGGAGCAGCAGGGCGAGCAGAGCGGCGGGATTTTCGCGCACCACGGGGTTCGCCGCACGACGGCTCATCTCCGCCGCGCCGGCGAGCAGGGCTTTAATGTCGACTCCGCACATTCCGGCCGAAAAGAGCCCGACCGCCGAGAGTACGGAAAAGCGTCCGCCAACGCCGTCGGGCACGCTCATGGCGGCGAAGCCGGCCTTGTCGACGATCTGTCGCATGGTGCCGCTTTTTGGATCGGTGGTGACGACCATCTGACGTCGCAATCCGCGCACGCCGAGTTTCTTTTGGAGCAGGTCGCAGATCGTGAGGAATTGCGAGGCGGTCTCGGCGGTCTCGCCCGATTTGCTGATGACGTTGAAGAGCGTGCGCTTCAGGTCGGGGCCGATGACCTCGAGCATTGCGGAGAACTGCACCGGGTCGACGTTGTCCATGACGAACAGCCGCGGGCCGCCGCGCTGTTTTTTGCTGAGCAGGTTGTAATAGGGCGAGTTGAGCGCGGTTTGCAGCGCGATGTTGCCCAGGGCGGAACCGCCGATGCCGAGGACGACGAGGTTGTCATATTCGCCTTCGTATTCGTCGATGGCGTTTCGGACTTCGCGCAGCATTTCTCGATCGGTGGGTAGTTCGCGATAGCGGTGCTTGCCGCCGGCGCGCTCGCGTTCGATTTCGTCGACGATCGCGGCCAGCCGCGGGGTGGAACGATCGATCTCTTCGAGGGTCAGGCCGTGCTCGGGGCCGACCGCGTTTACCAGCGTTGCACCGTATTCCAGTGCGATCGCGTTTTTCGCCATCGCGAAGCTCTCCCAATAATGTCGATGAATGACCGTCGGCGAAGGATATCGGGCGGGGCGCGGCGCGACTATTTCTCCGTCAGCTCAATCGCGCCGTTCCACTCAGGGCCGGGCGGCTTGCGGCGAAAATCGTCGACCAAATGGCGGTAGCGGGAGAGGGCGTAGTCGGTCGGGCGCAGGGCTGCGAGCGCGGCGAACCCCTTGTCCGCAGCCTCCCAATCGCGATTCTGAAACGCGGCCAGCGCGGCGGTGAATTCGTCGACGAATTGCCGCGTCGGGGCGTCGGCGGTCGCCTCCAGGCCCAGCAGTTCGAAAACCGCGACGCCGGCGGTCTTGCCCTTGACCTGCACGAGGCCGAGCGGGCGATAGCGGAAGCCGGGACCGGCGAGCTGCCGTGTGCGGTCGGAGACGAGGATTCGCGACCCGAAGAACTTATTCGCCGACTCGAGCCGGGCGGCGAGGTTCACCGTGTCGCCGATGCAGGTGTAGTCGTACTTCTGCTCCGAGCCGCACGGCCCGACGACCGCGTTTCCGCTGGCGACGCCGACCCGCAGGTGCAGGTCGTCGAAGGCGGCGTCGCCGCCGCTGCGGCGCTGCGCGTCGCGGAGGGCGTCGAGCGCGGTGAAAAGCTCGATGGCGGTGAGGCAGGCCCGGCGAGCGTGATCTTCCTGCGGGTGAATCACCGGATTCCAGAAGGCAAAGACGCCGTCGCCGATGAATTTGTTGATCATGGCGTCGTGGCGGAGCATCACGTCGGACAGTGCGCCGAGCGAGAGATTCAGCAGTCGCTGGGTGCGCTCGGCGCCGATGCGCTCCGAAATGGTGGTGAAGCCTGCCATGTCGGTGAACATGGCGGTGACCTCGCGCGTCTCGGCCCGCTTGCACAGGTCGGGACGTTTGGCCATCTCGCGCGCGAGCGTGGCGGAGGTGTATTGGCCGAGAGTCTTGGTGAGCGCACGACGCTCGCGATCGACGAAGCCGAATTGATAAAGGGCGACCGAGAGGTAGCTCAGCCAAATCGCGATCAGCGGAGCGACGACGGCGATCCAGTAGGTGGCGGATCGAAAGGCGATCGCGGCTGCAGCGAGAATCAGCATCGACAGCAACAGCGAAACGGGCAGCGCCCGCCGCCGGGCGAACGCGGCGGTCGCCGCGGCCAGCAAGCCGAGCAGGGCAGCGATCGTCGCGTTTCCCCACGCGGGCAGCCAGCGGACGGTGTGGCCGGTGAGCATGCCGTTGATGAGATTGAGGTGGGCGCGAACTCCGGGCAGGCGGCGCGCGATCGGCGTGGGAGTCATATCGGCCAACGCGGTCGCCGTGTACCCCAGCAGGCAGACCTTGCCCTGAATGATGCTGCGCAGATCGCTCATCAACTCATCGACCTCGGACTGGAGCCGCTCGTTCGCAGCGGCACAATCGTCGATGTATTGCAAGGCGGCACGAATATCGGCGTCGCGTTCGGCGTTCGCCGGTGCGCTGGCCGCGACTTGTGATTGCCAGGCGGAGCGTGCCTCGCGCCAAGCGTCGCGGGTTTTGGCCTCATAGCGCGAGAGCTCTTCGCGCAACATCTGAACCGTCGCGCGTTGGAGATTCCACCTTGCCGTGCGCATTCGAAGCTGCAGCAGCTCGATCGCACCGACCTCCTCCGCGGCCTGGACCTTCGCGCCAAACTCCGGCAAAGCCAGCAGTTCGCCGATCGTGGCTCGGGCCTCGCGTTCGTTGTGGGCGATCTGGGCGCGCCGATCGGCGACTTGCCACATCCGGGCTGCCGGGACGAACGCGCGCGAGTTCGCCGTCATGCGCCGCGCCGGCGTCCAGGGAACGAGAATCTGGCGATTCTGATCGAGTTGAAAGCGGAGCGGGGCGCGGCGTGCGGGGCGAACAGTCAGCGTGTCACCGTCTGCGGTGATCTGGCCGCTGCCCACGTCGAGCGCGGCGCAGCCGACGCCGAAGGCGAGTTGGTTGGTGATCGTGTCGCCGCAGCGCTCGGCGAGCGTCTCCCGTCGCATGACGCCGTCGATCGACGTTTTCGGGTCGAAATGGACGAAGCCGGGGCGTGCGGCGTGACGGGCGATGAGGAAGTTCACCGGAGCGATGGCCTGCACCTCGGCCGCGGCGAGGAGGGCGGCCTGCGGCGGGAGCAGCGGCGGTCGCCGCGTGGCTCGCATGCTGAGGACTTCGCGAACCGCCATCTGCACTGCGTCCTGCAACTCGGATCGCGCCTCAACGCCAAAGGGTCGCCCCACGAGCTGCTCAAAGAACGCGTCACGCAGTGCGGCCGGGTCGGCCTGTGTGGCGGTATCGCCGGCGTTTTCCAAAAACTCTTCGAACTTCCAGCGGAATACGGCGTCGCGGACGCGCGCGAATATCCGCGAGACCTCAGCGGGCGGGCGGCCCAACTCTTGCGCGGCGGCGGCCGGTTCGCGCAGCGGATCGGCGTAAAGCACGCGCGCCAGCGAAAGGCGCTCGGCGATCGCGGCGCGCTCCGCGGTCGTCGCACGCGGGTTCAGCGAGACGGCGAGAGAGGGGATTGCGGCGGCATTCGCATCGCCGCGCGATGCGGCGGCCGCGGCACGAAACGCGGGGCTTCGCTCGATCTGTCCCTCGCGGTAGTTATGAAACGCCGGGTAGACGTTGCCGGCTTCGAAGATCGCGGCCCGCAATTCGCGATCGGCCCAAATCAGATTCGGTGGTTCGCCGGCGACGGCGGGGGCTGAGACATCGGCGAAATCCGAATCGTCGGCGAGGGCGAGCCGCGGCGACTGCGGCTCACTCCAGTCCAGATCGACGAGCAGCGCTTTGGCTCCGCATTCGGCCGGCACGGAGACGAGCGCCGCCTGCACGTCGCGCGGCCAGGGCCACCGGCCGACGATGTCGAGCGAGCGGTCGTCGATGTCGATCGAGACCAGTTCGTCCGACATGGGGATCGGGTTCAGCAGTTCGGAAGCGAAGCGATAGTCGAGGGTCAGGTACTCCAGCAGGTCGATACGGCCGGTCGCGTAGAGCAGCAGGGCGAACGCAGTCGCCAGCAAGCCGACGAAAAACGCCGCCGACTCGGAAGATGCTTTCGGGAGCCAACCCAACATGCGACGGCAGACTAACCGATCGGCCGAGCGCCGCGCCAGTCCGCCGGGCGAAAACCGAAGATCAGCCAAACCACGATGGCGGGGGCGAACTGCATGGCCGGTGGATTGACGAAGGCCTGTACGACCCACGCCGCCCAACGGGCGGTCATGGTCGCGGCGCTGCCGGGCGCGCCGCCGGGGGTCAGCAACTCATGAAGCAGCAGAGCCTCGAGGCGCAGCCAGCAAAGCGCCAGCAGGGGGATCAGGCCGAGAAGAAGCAGCGAAAATCGCCGGTGCGCCGGGCGCGGCGTCGCCAGCGCGAGGCAGATCCAGGCGCTGAGCGGCACATATAGATTGGCGAAGCTCTCGACCCCGAGCGGCGACACGGCGCCGTCGGTGCGCCGGCTGACGACCGCATCGACTTCGCGGCTGAGCACGATCCCCTTGGCCGCAGCGCCGACGGGCGAATCGATGTTGAGCTGGCCGGCGGCCGTGTTCACCGTCACCGATCCCCGCAGGATCAACAGCAGCCCATCGGCGAACGCGCTGCGCACGAAGGGCCACGCCGCCAGCGTCAGCGCGAAAGCGCCGAGCGCGACGAGCAGCGCGAGTCCTACGCGATCAGCTCGGATCGACGACGGCGGTTCGATGGGGGCGGGCGTCTTTGACACAAATCACAAAAAGCAGGATGGTCGCGGCGATCAGCAGCCACTGGCCGATCTGGTAATGCATGAGATCAAACATCGAGGGCCATCCGAGCTTCACATAGTAGAGCGTGACGATGCGGAGGATGTTGAGTGCCGCCAGGGCCGCCAAGCCGATCAGCAGAATCCACAGCCGTCGCCGCCAGCTAGTCGGATAGGCCAGCGTCGCGGCGAGGAACGCCGCCTTGCATTGAAACGCGTCGCATTCCCGCGTCACGCGGATGACCTCTTCGCCGACCACGGTGTTCGCGACCGACGCGTTCGCAGTGCCGAGCAGCCGCAACACAACCGATACGGCATGGGCATAGCCGCGCAGCGTGGCGTCGATGGCGGCATCGCGAAAGTTTCCGGCGGGGAAGGGCCAGTAGTAGGCCCACTCCAGGACGAGCAGAAACAGCAGCAGCCGCACGACGAACGTCCGCGCCGAGCGTGCGTCGCGCTCGGCGAGCGCGGCGCCGCCCGCGTCGAGCTTTGCCGGGGGTTGACTGTCGCGCGTCATTGCACGCGAATGAGCGGCCCGAGCCGCGGCAGGAACACGCCGACGCCGTCATCGACTTCGACGGTCAGGTGGTAATCGCCGAGCGGCACATTGCCGAGTTCGAGACCGAACGAGAGATCCGTGTTGGCGTCGATCACGCTCGTCGGCAGCACCGTGAAAACGCGCGGCGTCTCGCCGAGGGCGACCTCTTCAACCAGGCGGATGCGCACCAGTCCGACGGGGGCGTTGTCGACGAGTCGGAGTCGGACGGTGAGCGGGAATTCTTCGGCCGACTCGGGGATGTTCACGTTCGCCGTCGGCTGCAGAATCTGAGCCGAGGGCGCGACGGTGTCGAGCCTTGCAACTTCGAAATCTGCGGGGAAGGGCGTGACATTGCCGATTCGCTCGGTCAGGACGACCTCGGCCAGCACATCTGCCAGTCCGTCGGCGCCGGGCGTCAACCCCAACTCCTGGAGATTGATCGGGTAGCGCGTGACCGCGCCGATCCGGAAGGGCGTGCCGTTCGCCTCCGACGTAGCGGAGACCACTGGTTGGTCGCTGTCGCGCACGCCGTCGCTGTTGTCGTCTTTATAGATGTTCAGGCGAATGCCGAAGGGCTGAAGCGAGAGGCGACGGAGCGGATCGTCGACGAAGAAGACGACGTCGATCGGGTTGGCGTCATTCGCACGACGCGCGTAGACGAATGGGAAGCCGAATTGCGCCGTCGCGGAGGGCGCTTCCAGAATGACGAGCGTGCCGGGTGCGTAGGCGCTGACGGGAGCGCCGGCGCCGTCGTCGACGATGGCGCCGAAGCGATAGGTGCCGGGGAAGAGGTTGGTGGAGTCAAAGTCGATTTCGAACACGCCGAGCGAGCCCGAAAGCTGGAATTGCTGCAGGACGAACTCGTTGCCGTTGACGCTGCTGTCCGCGTCGCGGAAGAGCGTGACCGTGGCGTCTGTCTCCACGTCAGACGCGGTCGCGCTGACCCGCACGACCAGGCCCGGCTGGCCGAGGACTGTTTGCGCCGGGCCGGTGACGCTGACGGTGGGCGGATCGTCGATGACGAAGGTGCGACAAACGCCGTCCGTTGCACAGTCGGAGCCGGGGGGCGCGAAGTATTGCACGAAGCGTTGCGTAAGCGAATCGACGATTTCGATGCCGATGTGGTAGGTGCCGCGGGGGAGCCCGATGGGAAAGATCGTGCCGTCCACGCGCGTCCCGCCGCTGGCGAACGCAGTGACTTCGTTGCCGTTGAATTCTCGATCGGGATCGCTGAAGACGCGCCAGCCGACATTGCGGGCAAGGGTGGCGATATCGCCGCGCACTTCGATTTCGCCCGTCGGGCGCACGCGCAGGCTGCTGCTGGGGCGAGAGAAGCTGAACGAGGCACGACCGACCAGCTCGAGCTGGCCGACTGCGTATCGCACGATCTGCGAGACGTTGTTGCGGGCCTCGACACCGACAAAGTAGCGGCCCGGCGCCAGTCCGGCCGTGTTGAAGTCGACGAGGCCGCGGATCGGGAGACTCTGAGCAAAGAAAACCTCATCGCCGCTTTCGGCGACGCCGTCCCGATCGTGAAAGAGGCGGACCCGGATCTGGCCGTCTTCGGTGCGGCCGCCGAAGACTTCGTAGGAGATGGTCTGAACTGTTCCGGGCAGGGTGTTGAGCGTGCGATCGAGGCTCGAGATGACGATCGAGAGCGGGGCCGACACCTGCGAATCGACGCCCGGAAGGCCGCTGTCGATCGGGCCTTCGACATCCTCGTCGATGATGGCGACGCTCGGGATCGGGCGCAGCGAGCCGCTGCCATTCGCATTCGTGCTCGATGATCCGCCCGTGACGCCGTCGGTGCTGCTGTTGCTGTTGGCGTTGTCGTTGGGCGCGTCACGCGGAACTTGCTGCACGGGGCAGCCGCCGATCAGAATTGGAATGGTGAGGCCCACGAAGCAGGCCGCGAACAGGGCCAACGTCCGTGCATTGCGCCGAAAGTTCGTCATTTCGATTCACTCCCGTAGGCGGCACAACCGGCGGCAGATTCCCCGCGAAGTGTGCTGACTTAGACTGATACCGGGCGCTCGACCCGGGTAGCGGCGCGGCGCGCCGCTGTGTGCGTAAGTCGGTTGACTGGCGACACTACTGTTCCACGGGCCATGGGTCAATCCGAATCCGGCAGCCGGCGCGTCGCGAACTGTAGGAAGCTCTCGCGTGCCTTCGGCACGTTCCGTGCATGCTCGTGTTCCGTACGAAACGTACGGCGAACAGCGCGCAGGGCCTCAATCGTCGTCACGCCCGCGAGAGCGGCACCTTGGCGAGGAATTCGCTGCGCTCTGCGATAGTGGATCGATTCAACCGCCGCCCGGTTCCCGCCAAAAACCGCTCGTCGATTATCGGCGTAGCTGAAGTGAGCGCGCTATCCGTCCGATATGCTTGACAATCGCAATTGTCAATCGGTAGTGTGCGCTTTGTTTGGGAGGCATTTTGCCAATTTCCTTAGGAGGAGCGAGAGATGGTCTGCGCAAATGGTTTCCGTCGTTTTCTGGCCGTGTCGACTTGCATTCTGGCGGTTGGCAGCACCACCGCGCTGGCGGCCCGCACCGCGTTGTCGGTGACGGCCTCGAATGAAAATGGCACCGGCACATTCGTCGTCACCCTGCCGGAAGGGGACGGCGGCTTCGTCTGGCGTCTGACAAACCCGGTTCCGATCGTCGACAGCAACACCGGCGCCGTGATCGCCGATCTTCAGGGTGCCTCGGTCGCGGTCAACTATGACACGGTCGCCGAGCGCGGCGGCATGTCGCCGGAAGTCAACCTGGGCTTCGCGGTGCAAGCCGGTATCAGCAACACCTCCTTCATGATCACCTCGGCGCTCGTGCCGGTCGGCCCGTTTACCTCGGCCGAAGGTCGCGCCAGCGCCGCCTACACGGTCACGGATCTCACCGGCAACGGCGTGACGCTCGATGGCGACGGCCCGACCGGCGGCGGCTATCTGGCCCAATACAACGGCTTTGTTCCGGTGGGCAGCACCTTTACCGAGGGCATTAACTCGCTGACCGCTGCTGGTGCCTTTGGCAGCAACAGCACCAGCCTGAACACGCCGGGCGCCGGCTTCCTGCCGATCCCCGGCACCGTCAGCGACATGAGCTCCATGATCGCGTTCACGCTCACCGCCGGCGATTTCGCCAGCGGAACGACCAACTACCAGATCGTTCCGGAGCCGGCCACCTGCGGCCTGCTGGCCCTCGCGGCTCTGGCGATCGTCCGTCGCCGCTAAATAAATCGGCGGCGTCGGTCGGCTGCGGAACCACGTGGAACCCCCGCAGTACCCGCGCTGAACGCTTCTCCGTAAGGTCATTCGCGGCAGTGTTTTAGGCTGCCGCGACGTGAGCCGAATCCTCCCAGCCTGTCCGCCGCGGTGCTTGACTGCACCCCCGGCGGACGGGCCGGCCGCGCTTGCTTTTCCGCTGATTGTCTTGACACACCTTTGCCGATAACGCTAATTTCTCCTCTAGAGGAAAGAGGTCTGCGAAAGCAGATTCGAATTGGAGGAGGAAAGAATGAGCTCGACAGGTTTCCGCCGTATTCTCGGCTGCGCCGCTATTGCCGCGTGCGCGATGTCGTCCTTGGCCAGCGCTGACGCCGTCATCAACGATCCGGTCTTCACCGTCACGGCCACCAGCTCGCTTGGCTCGGCCACTTTCTCGGTGAATTCCACCAGCCTTCAGGAGTTTCCTGCTGGCAGCGGTCGTTTCCGCTTTCTGCAGTTGACGCCCGTCGTCCTGCAAGACGGCCCGAACGTCATCGGCACGCTCACCCAAGGCACCCTGTTCCTGAACCCCGATCCGCAGATCGGCTTGGGCTTCGCGGTGCAGGCGGGCGCGGCGGACACGGTGTTTTCGATCACCTCGTCGACGCTCAGCTTTGTCGGCATCACCAATCCGATCGTCGAAGCCAGCGCCGCGATCACCACCACGGACATCGGCAACAACAACGCTTCCCTCGTCGGCATCAATCCCGGCGGCGGCGCGTACCTGGCCCAATACAACGGCACCGTCCCGGCCGGAATCACCTATCTGAACGGTATTCCCGCGGTCGGCGGATTCGGCAGCAACAGCTCGCCGATTAATGCCGGTCCCGATGTGCTCGTCGGAACCACCGCCGTCGACATGAGCGCCCGCTTCTCTTTCTCGCTCACGGCCGGCGACCTCGCCAGCGGAACCAGTAACTTCCTGATCACGCCGGAGCCGGCTTCGTTGGCGCTGCTCGCGCTAAGCGCCCTCATGCTCCGTCGCCGATAACATCTCACGCATTGACTGACTGATTGAGGCACGCGGTCGCGAAGGAAACTTCGCGACCGCCTCGCAGCCCAATTTCCCGGGTCCCGCGCTCGGATCTTCTGCAGACTAATCTCGTAGGCCGCCAACTTCTCGAAGGAGAGCATGAACATGAATCCGTCGCCGGCTTTCAGTTCTCGGACGATGAAGTCTCTCATGGTGGGGCTGTTGGCCAGCAGTGTCGCTCACGCGGGAATCTCTCGCGTCGTGCTCGAGCTGCAGGTCTCCGACACGTCCGGCGCGTCGGCCTCCTGGTCGATCGATGTCGGAGTCGGTCAGCGCGACGCGGCGACGGACAGCTATGACTGGATTCTCGCGCAGCCGGTCCCGATCGAAGACATCGCCCGCGGCGAGGTCGTCGCGACCATGGTCGATTGCTCGCTCTCAGTCGAAGGTACGAACATCGACGTCAACTTCACGTTGCAGGCCGGCAGCCGCGACACCACGGCAGTGCTCACCACCGGGTTGCTCGAGTTCGGCGGCGTCGAAGACTCTGACCAGCAGCTCGGTCGCGCCACCGCCGCGATCAGCGTCACCGATCTCAACGGCGACAGCGCGCTGCTGCGCGGTCTCGGCACGCCGGGCACCGGCGCGTTTCGTGCCCGCTTCAACGACGGCGCGACGCGCTTCACGACGCTTGTTTCGCAGGTGTTTGTGGGCGCCTTTTCGACCGCCGCCGGATTTCAGAACGATCCCGCCGTGGGATATCGCCCGGTGAACAGCACGACGGTTCTCTCGATGGACAGCGAGCTCGCGTTTTCGCTGACTAAGTTCGATCTCGCCAGCGCGACGACCACGTTCGACTTCATCGGGCCGCGTCAATTCCAGTTGTTTAACGACGGCGACATGAACTGTGATGCGATTTTCGGCATCAACGACATTGCCGGGTTTGTCACGGCGCTGATCGACCGCGATAGCTATCCGACCGTCTACCCCGATTGCCTCGCCGACCTGGCAGATGTCGACGGTGACCAGTTCGTCTCGGTCGGCGACATCAGCGGCTTTGTGACCATGCTCGCCGCCGCCGCTCAATAGGCTCTGCGACTCTTCGCCGAATTTTGGGATTGGCGAAGTTCTCGGACCGTGATTGCGCGGGATTGCGCAAATTGTTCGTGAATTCGATCGGACTGTTGCGATCTGCGTCTAGGCAGTTCGCAGCAGTCCGTTATTATTTGAAAATCGCTGATCGGCCGTCGTCTGCCGGCGTCGCCGGCATTCTTACGGCATATGCGCTGAATGTTCTACTAGGAACGTTATCCATGTCGTCGAGCGCTTCTAACGCGCGAGAATGCCGGTCCCTATCCCCAGCCGCGTTCGGCTGTCGGCAACCACTGAGCTCCATTCTCGCGGGCGTTTTCATGGTCGGTATCGCAGGCGCAACGCCGCCGGCGTTGTTCTTCGCGCCGCCCACGATCCTTCCTCTGGTCTCACTTGCTCCGCATTACTCCGATGCCACCGTCAGCGATCACGAAGTAGCCGATTTCGACAACGACGGACGCCTCGATCTGATCGTGGCCTGGTTTGCAACATCGCAGAGCCAGCCGTCCAGCAATCTTCGACGCGTCACGCTGTTTCAGGGCAACGAGCGCGGCTTTGAGTTCTGGAACGAGTTCGACGTCTATCGGCCGGACCCGAATATCGAAGTGCTGTCGGTCTTTCGAAATGGCACCGCCGAAGTAACACCCGGCGATTTCGACGGCGACGGCGACGCCGATTTCGCCGTGAGCTGCTACTTTGGCGACGAAATCTGGTTCTTCGAAAATCGCGGCGCGCCCATTTTCGAGCCGCGGCTGAAGTTCATGTTCGGCACCAATTCTCCCGGCAATTTTCTTACTCCGCCCGAATCCGCCGCCGCCGATTTCGATAATGACGGCCGCGACGATTTGGTCTATCTGGCCGATCCGATCCAGCATGTTCAGGGCCGCATCGTGCATTTCTGGCGCACGTCGAGCAGCATCGCAAACATTTACCGCATCAATTGGGAAGCGGGCGCGGGGGCGCGCTTCATGCAGTGGACGCGCTCGCTGGCGGTCGATGATTTCAACGGCGACGGGCGCCCCGACCTCTGCTTCACCGGCACCACCATCGCCCCCAATGAAGAGGGGCCGGTCGTCGCCCTCTGGAGCGCGCTCAAC
>JALHOX010000108.1 GCA_022842805.1 Phycisphaerae bacterium
CATGTTGCCGGGAACCGTGATCTCCCCGGCGGATGCCGCTGTGGGGCTCGCAGCGGGGACGCGCCATGGGCGATACTCGGGCATTGCCGTGAATCGTGGCGAGGTCCGCGGCGCGAGTAAGATGAGGCGTGCGCGGAGCCGGCGTGATCGATAGCGGAATGGTGGGCACGGCCCATCTTACGAACTCTTCAATGATGATGCCCTTGTCGTTGCAACTAGTATCCCATCGCGTCTAATCGCGCAAGTAGTAAGACCGTAGTCGTACGTCTTCAGGTATCGCCAAATCTCGAAACCAATACTTTTTTGGCAGGAACGCATTCTGTACACCGGCTATGTACTGGTCCCTAGCGATACCTGATGACCGAATAGCACGTGCAACCGCCTCCGAGGATCCACAAACTCGATCAGAACCACCATGATCGCCTGAATACAGCTCCACGCAACGATCTATTCTTGACTGCGAGAGTGCCACAGGCGCATTTGCGAGCACCCGTAGCACCGCTCTCCAGGCACGCTCAACATCAATTCGCCTAATTGGCGTAAATCTAGCTTCGTGTGGCTTCGCGCCGTCGGCGGTCTCAAATTGTATCCGATCGACCCATTCACCAGTATCCGGCAGCCAGCGCAGTGTCGCTTGCACAGCGCTAACCGATGAGCCAAATCGCACCTCAAGTCTCTGGCTCTGCTTTGCACATCCGCAGCAAAGCAGAAGCGTCACGCCAAGCAATCGCATTAACACAGATATTACCTCGCGACCTTCTGCAGTCTCGGAAATCTATCGGTCCCGGATGAGTACATCACGCACTCGGTGCACACGCGAATCACCTGAGCTTACCGAGCTCGGTAAGGCGGAGCCAATTGTTTTCCCCCCGGAGCAGCTGAGCATAGGCCATCTTGGCGCTTGTAATCTTCGGCTCCTTCCGGCGGGCAAGTCTGTAGGGTGGGCCGTGCCCACCTGCAACGGGCCGCATGTTGCCGGGAACCGTGATCTCCCCGGCGGATGCCGCTGTGGGGCTCGCAGCGGGGACGCGCCATGGGCGATACTCGGGCATTGCCGTGAATCGTGGCGAGGTCCGCGGCGCGGGTAAGATGATGCCTGCGCGGAGCCGGCGTGATCGATAGCGGAATGGTGGGCACGGCGCATCGTGTGAGTTGTTTGTTTACAGCTGGAAACGCCCTCGTGTGTGGGTGATTTGGATGACTACTGATCGGTCACGCTCGAAGCTCAGTGCCAAGGGGCCGTGCGCGACGTATCGGTATGAGTTAGTCAACGCCGATAGCCAGTTCGCTCTGGCGGACGTCACACTGCACCTTCCAACTGCCACCATTACTGAATTGGGAGGCCGAGAGCAGCACGAGCGCGCAGTGGTGGTATCAGAGGCAGGTGAGCTTGAACTGAATTCCTATCTGATTGCGGCAACCACGCTGCGCATACAACTAAACTGGGACGATCGCGAGGTATCGGTCGGATGGGCAAAGCTCGTGCAAATTCAGTTACTGCGTTCCGGTGCGCGATTCGAAGCCGGCGTTGATTTGAGTTTGTAAGGCGGGCCGTGCCCACCTAATTCGAGCCGAACCCCTCCCAAAGCCGTGATTTCGACCGGGGACTCCCCTGTGCAGCTTGCACCGCGGACCCGCCATCGCCGATAATCGGGCGTGGTCGACGAAGTGTCGATGGCCGCGACATCGGCAAGTCCGACCCGCGTAGAGCTGTCACTATCGTAGGACAATGGTGGGCACGGCCCACCCTACCGGCTCCCACAATGACGACCGAAGAAGCCCTCGATTTCCTGCGTGCGAATCAGCCGATGCCGCCGACGCGAGTCGTTGCCGATTCCGTTATTTCAAAATTTGACCAAGTGAGACAGCACTTTGAAACACACCAGGACGATCGCTGTGTACCACTGCTGCTGAACGCGCTTGGCGAAGGAGAGGGTCATGGAACATATCAAATGGTGGAAGGCACAATATTAAAGTATCCCGAGTCAGTTGTTTTGCCTGCCCTGATAGACGGACTCCAGAGCCCGCTGGCTGCGACGCGCTCATGGAATGCAGAAATATCTTCAAACTACCGGCGTCCAGAACTCATTCCTCATCTCCAACGCATGCTACAGAATGGCGACGAAGATGAGCGATTGTCGGCGGTTACGGCGCTGTGGTTAATCGGATTGCCCAGCGCATCGACGGTGCTAAGGAATGCACTGGCAATGGAAGTCGATCGGCATGTGCGAGGTCATATCGAATCTTGCTTGTCCCAACCACGCGGAGCACCGGGGGCCACTTTGTGAATCCGGGCTTGCGGCGAATTTGTCAACGACGGACCCAGGTTACGCTCGAGATGGTACAAATGCGACGGCTGACGAGCCGACACCGGATGTTCGCTATCTGTACGATGGCTGGCGGCTGATTCTCGAGATCGACGGTCCGGACCGCTGCGGGCAGGTTCGTAGGGCCGGTTGAAAACCGGCCCTACAGTTTCGCAACGGTCTGCTATTGGCGGCTACTTCCCGGCAAAGTTCGCCTTGCGCTTCTCCACGAAGGCGCCCATGCCCTCCTTCTGGTCTTGCGTACCAAAGAGCATGTAGAAAAGCTTGCGCTCGTGCTGGATGCCTTCTTCGAGCGTCAGGGCGTAATTCTTCATCACCGCTTCCTTGGCGAAGCGCAGCGCCAGCGGGGCCTTGGTGCAGAGGTCTTTGCAGACCTGCAGGGCGGCGTCGAAGTAGCTCTCGCGCGGGACGACCCGGCTGACGAGGCCCGCCGCGAGGGCTTCGGCGGCGTCGATCGAGCGGCCGGTGAGGATCAGGTCCATGGCGCGGGCCTTGCCCAGGGCGCGCGTCAGGCGTTGCGTGCCGCCGGCGCCGGGGATGACGCCGAGGTTGATCTCGGGCAGGCCGAATTGCGTGCCCTCGGCGGCGACGATGATGTCGCAATTCATCATCAGCTCGCAGCCGCCGCCCAGGACATAGCCGCTGGCGGCGGCGACGATCGGTTTTTGGACGAGGCCGATGCGGTCCCAGGTGGCGAACTGGTTGCGGATGTACATCTCGACCATGCCGGCGGAGGCCATCTCGGCGATGTCGGCCCCGGCGGCGAAGGCCCGCTCGCTGCCGGCGACCAGCATGCAGCGGATCTCGGGGTTTTTGTCGAAGGCCTCGAGCGCGGCGACGAGTTGCTCCATCAGCGGGATATTGATGGCGTTGAGCTTGTCGGGGCGGTTGAGGCGACAGACGCCGACGGCGCCGATGGTTTCGGTCAGGATTTCGTTGGGCACGGTGCCAATCTCCAGAGATAGGGTGGGCCGCGCCCACCGCGGTCGGGGTTCACAGGGTGGGCCCGGCCCACCGAAGACGACGCGACTTCGCGATCGGCGGATTGTAAAGCGAGTGAATCGCCGGTTGGTCGTTGCTCGGATCGCCTCGCCGCGGCGGGAGGGCGTGGCGAGTCGGGATGGGGCGGGCGGCGCCTTAGGGCGGGCGGCGGCGGTCGGCTCTATCATGCGGGCATGAACACCGCATTCACGAAACCGCCGCGGTGCGGCGGGTTGGCGCTGGGGCTGCTGATGGCAGTGGCGGGCGGCCTTTGCGCCTGTCAGATCAAGCCCGACGGCACGATTGTCTGGTCTCCCCCCCCTGCCGCGCCGGGCGCGGCGAAGCCCGCCAGTCCGCTGGCGCGCTTTGAGCTGCGCGATCGGGCGGAGAATCTGCTGGTCGAGGCGACGCGGAGCGATATCGACTTGATCGCGGCCAACGCGGTCGAGGCGCTCGAAAACGTGGCGCCGACGGTGGGGAAGACGCGATTTGCGGCGCTGACCGAGTCGGACTCGGCGCTGGTGCGCTTCGCCGCACTGATCGCGATCGGCAACACGCGCGACCGGACGTCGGCGACGCGGGTGCAGAAGCGACTCAACGACCCCGACCCGCGCGCCCGGCTGGCGGCGCAGTTTGCGGCCATTCGCCTGGGGCGGCTTGAACTCACCGAGCAGCTATTTCAGGTGCTCAACAGCAATCCGGACGAAAATCTGCGTTCCGACGCGGCTTTTCTGATCGGCAAGCTGAAGGAGCCGCGGGCCAAGAAGCGGCTGGAAGCGGCCCTCGAAGCGCGCGTCAACAAAGACTCGAACCGCGTGCGGACGCACATCATCGGCGCGCTGGCGGAGCTTGGCGATCGCCAGGCGATCAAGGAACTGTGCGTGCTGACGCAGGGCGACGTGGTCTCGCGCGTGTTGGCGCTGCAGATGCTGACCGAGCTGAATTCGCCCGATTCGCAGAAAGTGTTGCGGTATGTGCTGAATAAGGCGGATGAGTATCGCGAGAGCCGGCTGCTCGCGGCCCGCGGGCTGGGGCGCATCGGCGACAAGAGCGGGCAGGCGCTGGCGCTGGAATCGCTGAAGTTTGTGGGCAAGAACGCGGAAGATGTCAACGAAACCGCTCGGGTGCGGCAGCTCGGCGCCCTGGCGTTGGGGGCGATGCGTTCGCGGGAGGCGCTGGATCCGCTGGCGGAGCTGGCGGCGAACTCGAAGGACGAGCGGGAACAGGTCGCGGCGTGTTACGCGATCTGTCAGATTCTGGGCGACTGAGGCGGATTTTCGCCGGCGGCGCGGCACACGATTTGCGTCGCGCAACGCTGTTTCACGTGAAACAATGATTCGAATCGCAATCCTGACCACCGGCGGCACGATCGAGAAGCGCTACGACGAGACGACCGGGCATCTGCGCAATGTCGGCTCGGTGTTGCAGAAGATTTTGGAGCATCTGCGACTGCCCGACGCCGAGGTGCGGCATGTGCCGGTGATGTCGAAGGACTCGCTGGACCTGACCGACGCCGACCGGCAGATCATTCTGTCGGCGGTGCGCTTTGCGCTGCAGGCGGCGGACGCGGTGCTGATCATTCACGGGACCGACACGCTGGCCGTGACCGGGGAGCTGCTGCAGCGCGAGCTGAGCGACCTGAACAAGCCGGTGATTTTCACCGGGTCGATGCGGCCGTTTGAGTTTCGCGATACGGACGCGCACCAGAACATCACCGAAGCGCTGATCGCCTGTCGCCTGTGTCCGCCGGGGGTGTATGTGGTGATGCATAACCAGGTGCTGAAGTTTCCGGGGGTGGTGAAGGATCGGGATGCGATGACGTTTCGGCGGGCGTGAGTCCCGATTGACGCAGGGGCGCGGCGGACGGCGGCGTGCCCTACCATATCGACGCTTATGGACGTCTTTTCGACGCTCCGCGGCGATCCGCAGCTTGGGTCGCTGATCGCCGCTATTGAGGCCGCCGATGGGCCCGTCTCCGCCGACGGGTTGTGGGGGTCGTCTGCGCCTATCGTGGCGGCGCTGGCGGCGGAGCGGTTGCGGCGGCCGCTGCTGCTGGTCACTTCGCACGCCGACGACGCCGACGATTTTCGCGATGACATTCAGTTGATCAGCGGTGCGGCGCCAGAGCTGTTTCCGGCGCTGGAGTCGCTGGGGACGACGAACGACGCGGATGACGAGCTGCTGGCGGAGCGGCTGCGGGTTTGTTTTCAGCTCGCGTCCGCCGGCTCCAGGAAGAGCGGACGCGGGGCCGCGGCGCCGGTCGTTGTCGTGCCGGTGCTGGCGTTGATGCAGGTCGCACCGTCGCCTGAGGCGCTGGTGGCGATGTCGCGCGAGGTGGCGGTCGGGCAGACGCTGGAGCCCGATGCGCTGGCCGACTGGCTGGTGGAGAGCGGCTTCACCGCGGTCGATGCGGTCGAGCACGTCGGCGATTTTGCGCGGCGTGGCGGGATCGTCGACATCTTCAGTCATGGGGCGTCGACGCCGATCCGCGTCGAGTTTTTTGGCGAGGTGATTGAGTCGATTCGTGCGGTGCAGCCGGGGACGCAGCGGTCGGGCGAGGCGATGCAGGCGATTCGGATCGCGGCGATTCGGCCGGTCGAATCTGGAAAAAAGCAGCAGCAGACGAGCTTTCTGGCGCATCTGCCGGCGGACGCGTTGATTGCGTGGCATGAGCCGGCGGAGCTGCAGGAGCTGGGGCGGACGCTGTGGCAGCGGCTGGGCGAGCGGGCGGGGATCGTGCCGATCGACAACTTGTTTCGCCACGCGAACTCGTTTCGGCAGCTTTATCTGCGGCGGTTCACGGATGAACTGGCGGGCGAGAATCGGGCGGTGCGCTTTCCGGTGCAGAGCTTGCCGCAATTTGACGCGCGGGCGACGGACAAGCTGGTGGCGCTGCGGGAGCTGGCGGAGGAGGTCGAGTGCGTCGTTCTGTGTGAGAACGCGGCGGAAGAGCAGCGTTTGCAGGAGATGCTGACGGCGAGTCCGTCGGCGGGCTCGGCGGAGCTGGGTGAGGGAGATCCGCGCAGGCTGAAGCCTGCGGCTCGATCAGAAGAGAAAGGCACGTCGGAGAAGGAGGACGGGCCGGCGGAGGAGCGTCCGCGCAGGCTGAAGCCTGCGGCTCATCCGATTGGGACGCATGTCGGCGTGATGCAGCGGGGGTTTCGCTGGGGCGGGCGGGCGTTTGTGCCGCATCATGAGTTGTTTTCGCGCTATCGGCAGAAGCGCACGCTGCGGCGTGTGGCGCCGGCCCGCGCGATCGATTCGTTCTTCGATCTGGCGGCGGGCGACCTGGTGGTGCATGTCGCGCATGGCATTGCGCGCTTTCGGGGTCTGAAGGCGCTGCAGCGCGACGAGGTCACGGCGGAATATCTGGAGCTGGAGTTCGCCGAGACGGCGGTCGTGCATGTGCCGATCAGCCAGATTCACCTGGTGCAGAAGTACATCGGCTCGGCGAAGGGTCGGGTGGCGCTGAGCAAGCTGGGGGGCAATGCGTGGAAGCGGACGAAGGATCGCGTGGCGGCGTCGGTGACGGATCTGGCCGCCGAGCTGCTGGCGATTCAGGCGTCGCGGGCGACGCAGCCAGGAATCCCCTATCCGGCGGACACCGGGTGGCAGCGCGAGTTTGAGGATGGCTTTCTCTACGAGGAGACGGAAGACCAGCTTCGCGCGCTGAGCGAGATCAAGAGCGATATGTCCCGGCCGCGGCCGATGGATCGGTTGCTCTGCGGCGACGTCGGCTTCGGCAAGACGGAGATGGCGATTCGGGCGGCGTTTAAGGTCGCGGAGTATGGCAAGCAGGTGGCGGTGCTCGTGCCGACGACCGTGCTGTGCGAGCAGCACTTTCAGACTTTCAGCGAGCGGCTGGCGGATTATCCGTTTCGCGTGCGGAGCCTGTCGCGCTTTCGAACGGCGGGCGAGCAGAAGCGGATCATCGAGGCGGCGCGGCGCGGCGAAGTGGACATCTTGATCGGCACGCACCGGCTGCTGTCGAGCGATGTGAAGTTCGCCGACCTGGGGCTGGTGATCATCGATGAAGAGCAGCGCTTCGGCGTGGAGGCCAAGGAGCGGCTGAAGCGGCTGCGCTCGACGGTCGACGTGCTGACGCTGAGCGCGACGCCGATCCCGCGCACGCTGCACATGTCGCTGCTGGGCATTCGCGACATCAGCTCGTTGCAGACGCCGCCGATCGATCGGCGCTCGATCGTGACGCAGGTGCGTCCGTGGGAAGACGCGCTGATTCGCGAGGCGATCTTGCGCGAGCTGACGCGCGAGGGGCAGGTTTATTTCGTGCATAACGTGGTGCGCGATATTCACATGATTGCGGCGAAGATCCGCGAGCTCGCGCCGGAGGCGCGGGTGGTGGTGGGCCATGGCCAGATGCCGGGGCACGAGCTGGAAGAGGTGATGCTGGCGTTCATGAATCGGCAGGCGGACATTCTGGTGGCGACGACGATCATCGAGTCGGGCATCGACAATCCGCGGGCGAACACGATGTTCATCCACCAGGCGGATCGCTACGGCCTGGCCGATCTGCACCAGCTGCGCGGGCGCGTGGGCCGCTCGAAGCATCGTGCGTATTGCTACCTGCTGCTGTCGAAGAAGCAGCGCGTCACCGACAACGCGGCCAAGCGGCTGAAGGCGATTGAGCAATACAGCGAGCTCGGCGCGGGCTTTCAGATCGCGATGCGCGACCTCGAAATCCGCGGGGCAGGCAACATCCTGGGAGCTGAGCAGAGCGGCAACATTGAGGCCGTCGGCTATGAGATGTATTGCCAGTTGCTGGAGCAGGCCTGTCGGCGGATGAAGAACGAGGACGCCGAGCCGTTTCGGCCGGTCAACCTGGAGCTGCGCGTCGCGGGGTCGATTCCGCGGGCGTACATCCGATCCGAGAAGCAGCGGATGGAGGTCTATAAGCGGCTGACGGTGTGTCATACGGCCAAAGACGTCGCGTCGCTGGAGAAGGATCTGCGCGACGCGTTTGGGCCGCTGCCTCCGGATGTGCGGCTGTTGGTGGAGCTGGCGGAGATTCGCGTTCTGGCGCGGCCATTTGGCATTCGCTCGATCGTGGTGGAGCCGCCGGACGTGATTTTCGCGATCGACGATCTTTCGAAAGTGCAGGAGCTTTTCAGCACGGGGCCCGGTTCGCCGCGGATGCCGGACGGCAAGACGATTCACTGGCGGCTGCCGGCGAAGTTGCTGGAGGCGGAGCGGCTGGTGGAAGTGTTGAAGAAGCAACTGGGAGGGGTAAGCGACGCCGGCCCAGCGGCGGCGTTGAAGGGGCGAATGCAGAATGCAAAATGAAGAATGCAAAATGGGGGCGGCATGGTTCGAGAATCGCCGCGAAGAGGTCCGCACGGCGGACTCTCCTGTTTGTCCCGTCGGTTTACGGGCCATTTTGGTTGATCCGGGATCGGAAGGTGCGGCGGATCGAGTTTTGACGGGAGGGCGAAGTGTCACGACTTGAGTCGAAAGTCGCGCTTATCAGCGGTGCTGCGCGCGGCATCGGGCGCGCCTGCGCGGAATTGTTCGCGCGCGAGGGGGCGATCGTCGTCGCGACCGACATCGTCGACACGGCCGCGGTGGTCGCCGCCATCGGGCCGCGCGCGACGGCGGATCGGCTGGATGTGCGGCGGGAAGATGACTGGGAAACCGCGATTGCGGGGATCCTGGCGGTGCACGGCCGTCTCGATGTACTCGTCAACAACGCCGGCATCACCGGATTTGATCCGCCGATGGGGCCGCATGATCCGGAGCAGGCCTCTTTGGAAGCGTGGCGCGCGGTGCATGCGACGAACCTGGATGGGGTATTTCTGGGCTGCAAACACGCGATCCGCGCGATGAAGCCGCCTGCGCGCGGCGGCTCGATCATCAACATTTCGTCGCGTTCGGGGCAGGTCGGCGTCAGCCGGGCAGCGGCCTATGCGTCGAGCAAGGCGGGCGTTCGCAACCACACGAAGAGCGTAGCGCTTTATTGCGCGGAGATGGGCTATGCGATTCGCTGCAATTCGATTCACCCCGGAGCGATCCTGACGCCCATGTGGGAACCGCTGCTGGGCGAGACGGCGGACACGCGGGCGGCGGCGATTGCGGCGTTCGCGGCCGAGGTGCCGTTGGGGCGGATGGGATCGGCGGAGGACGTGGCGCAGATGGCGCTTTACCTGGCCAGTGATGAATCGAGTTATGTCACCGGAGCGGAGTTTGTGATTGACGGCGGACTGCTGGCGGGCACGGCGGCGACTCCGAAACGGGTGTGAGCGGGCGGCGTGGGGGCGGCGGTGAAGGGGAGAATGCAGAATGAAGAATGCGGAGGGGGGCGGCGTGGTTTGAGAGTCGCGGTGAAGAGGTCCGCACAGCGGACCCTACGGCGAAACTGGCGGGACACCGGTGCCACCCTGATTTCTGCACGACAAACCACAAATTTCACTATTCGCAGGCACGCGATCCGCTATATTGCGTTTTCCGACGGTGCCCGTCGCAGCGCGAACGGGCCGGACAATCCGAATGACCCGTGTGCCGATCCTTTCGGCCACTTGAAGAATGGAAGCTTCAGGTGATGCGATGACCTGTGCGGTTTCGTTGATGGACTTGTTTCGCGAAGGAGCGCCCACCAATGTCCGCGATCTGCGGGGAGCGCGGGTTCACCTGATTGGTATCGGCGGCAGCGGCATGGCCGGACTTGCGGCGATGCTGATCCGTTGCGGAGCGCGCGTCAGCGGCTCCGATCTGGGCAGCTCTGCGGCGACGCAGCGGCTGGCGCATCTGGGCGCCCGAATTCTCGATCAATCGACGCATGCGCGGCTGCCGGAAGACGCGGAGCTGGTGATTGCGTCGGCGGCGATCAAGGCGGAGCATCCGGAGTTGATCGAGGCGGCGCGGCGCGAGACGCGCGTGCTGAAATATGCCGAGATGCTGGGCGTGATGATGGATGCACTGGAGGGCGTGGCCATCAGCGGCACGCACGGCAAGAGCACGACGACGGCGTGGCTGGCGTTTGTGCTGCGCAGTGCGGGGCTGGACCCGAGCTTTGTGATCGGGGCGGAAGTCGAGCAGCTCGGCGGCGGGAGCGGCGTGGGCGATGGGCCGCACTTTGTGGTTGAAGCCTGCGAATATGACCGCTCGTTTCTGAATCTTCGTCCGCGGCGGGCGGCGATCCTGAACATCGAAGAAGACCACCTCGATTGCTATTCGAGCCTGACGGAGATCGAGTCGGCGTTTGCGGCGTTTGTGTCGCAGGTGCGCGAGGGCGGGCTGGTGGTCACGTCGGCCGATCTGGCGAACTGCCTGCGGACGATTCGCGACCACACGCCGGCGCGGATTGAGTCGTTCGGCGAATCGGCCGACGCCGATTGGCGCGCGAGCGCGATCCGGGTCGAAAACGGGGCGCATTCGTTTGATCTGCACCATCGCGGGACGATGTTTGGGCGCGTGGCGCTGGGGCTTTCGGGGCGGCACAATGTTCACAACGCACTGGCGGTGGCGGCCCTGGCGCATGATTGCGGTGTGCCCAAGAAAGAGATCATCAGCGGCTTGCAGAATTTCACGGGGGCGCGGCGGCGGCTGGAGCTGAAGGCGCGGGTGCATGGAGTGGTCGTGGCCGATGACTACGGCCATCATCCGACCGAGATCCGGGCGACGCTGGCGGCGGCGCGGGAGCGCTATTCGCCGAAGCGGCTCTGGTGCGTGTTTCAGCCGCATCAGCATTCGCGCACGCGTTTTCTGCTGAACGACTTTGCGCATAGTTTTGCGCAGGCGGATCGGGTGATCGTGCCCGAGATTTACTTTGTGCGCGACTCGGAGCGCGACCGCGCGTCGGTCTCGGCGGTGGACCTGGTGCGCGAGATCGGCAAGGCGGGCGGCAACGCCGAGTTCATCCCCAATTTCGCCGACATCGTGGACAAGCTGGCGAACGAGGCGCGGCCCGGCGACCTCGTGCTGACGATGGGCGCCGGGAACATCTGGAATGTCGCCGATGCCTTGGTGGAGCAGCTTCGAGCCGATCGTTAGAACCGACGCGGCGCTGGCCGATCTGACGTGGTATCAGCTCGGCGGCCCGGCCCGCTGGCTGGTGACGCCGCGCGATGCGGCGGAGTTGGCGCGGGTGATGAGCGCGATCCGCGGCGCGGGCGTGGCGTGGCGCGTATTGGGCAAAGGGGCGAACGTGCTCGTTCGCGACGGCGGTTTCGACGGCGCGGTGATCGTGCTGTCGGCGGAGAGCTGGAGCGGCGTCGAGTTTGATTTTGCGAAT
>JALHOX010000109.1 GCA_022842805.1 Phycisphaerae bacterium
CGGCGTGGGTGATCGGGATGCCGCTGACATTCTGGACGCGCATCAGCTCGCGGGCGCGGGAAACGGTCTCTTCGGGGCGGAGCGTGACGGGGTCGAGAATGACGCCGCTCTCCGACCGCTTCACCTTGTGCACTTCGCGCACCTGCACGTCGACCGGCAGATTGCGATGGATGATGCCGATGCCGCCCTCGCTGGCGAGCGCGATGGCGAGGCTGCTCTCGGTGACGGTGTCCATCGGGGCGCTGATCAGCGGGATATTGAGGCGGATGGTGCGGGTGAGCTGGGTGGCGACGTCGATCTCGCGCGGATGCACGCGGGCGCGGCGGGGAACAAGCAGGACGTCATCGAAGGTGAATGCGTCGCCGATGATGCGGGGATGGGTTTTGTCTGCCATAGGGCAACGATACACAAACGAATAGCGAATGTCGAATAGCGAAGAATCGACCAAGGGGCGAAGTGGCGGCGGGGCGGAGGGGTGGCGGAGGTCCGCAGCGAAAGGGTCGCAGCGGCGTCCCGCCGGTCGTCATCGGAGGGGAATCATCGTCGTTGGGCGAACGAAGATCCGGCGGGACGCCGGTGCTACCTGCGGGGGAACCGAGTAGCATCCGCTTTCGAGGAGAGCGACCGCGCGGATCGGGTTGATGCACCGTTGCGCCGCGCGGGAGACATGAGGGAGCGTGCGAGTGGCCAAGGCCGGCGACGACTATTTTCGCTATTGTCCGGGCGAGGAGCTGATCAAGATTTCCGACGCCGTCTGCCTGGGGCGGCGGCGGGCGGGGTTTGTGAAGTGTCCGGGCTGTCAGTTCAACGATGACGAACGCGGCACGCAGCCGTTCGAGGCGACCGTCGTGGGGCGGCGTATTCTGCCGGCGGCGATGCATGTGAGGACCGACGACGTGGAAGGACTGGACAAGGTATTTAAGGCGTACGACGTTCGCGCGATCTATCCTGATCCGCTGAACGAGGACATCGCCTGGCGAATCGGCAATGCGACCGCTCAGTTTCTGCGCAGCGCGCTGACGGGCTACAACCGCAGCGACGCCGGCATGAACACGCTGATCGTCGGTCGCGACATGCGCAAGAGCAGCCCGAGCCTGATGCAGGCCTTCGTCGACGGTGCGACCTCGATCGGCACCGAGGTGATCGACATCGGCATGATCGACACGTCGCAGATCTACTTCGCGACCAACCTGCTCTCGTGCTGCGGCGGCGTGCAGGTCACCGCCAGCCACAATCCATCGAACTACAACGGCTTCAAGATCTGCGGCGTGAAGGGCAAGCCGATCGGGGCGGAGTCGGGGCTGAACGAGATTCAGCGCATCGCCAAGGCGACGACGCGCTATGAATCGAGCGATCGCGGCAAGGTCAGCAAGCGCGATTTGTCGCGCGAGTATCGCGCGCACATGCACAAATTCATGGTCGAGCCGCGGCCGATGAAGATCGTGGTCGATGCTTCGAACGGCATGGCGGGGCGCTGGTTTCCGATTCTCTTCGACGGCGTGCCGAACCTGGAAGTGGTGAAACTGAACTTCTCGCACGAAGGCGAATTCGTGCATCCGCCCAACCCGCTGGTCGAGGCCAATCTGACGCAGCTCAAGCGGGCGGTGCGCGAATACAAGGCCGATTTCGGGGCTTGCTTCGACGGCGACGCCGATCGCTGCATCTTCGTCGACGAGACGGGCACGACCTGCCGCTGCGATCTGGTCACTGCGCTCTTTGCCCAGGAGTATCTGCGCGACAACGCCGGCGCGACCGTGGTCTATGACCTGCGCTCGAGCCGATCCGTGCCGGAGACGATCCGCAAGTTCGGGGGCGTGCCGAAGCGCGAGCGCGTCGGACATGTGTTCATGAAGCGGGCCATGGCCGAGAGCAACGGCGTCGTCGGTGGCGAGTTGAGCGGCCACTTTTACTTCCGCGACTTTTACTACTGTGACTCGGGCATGCTCTCGTTTGTCGCGGTGCTGAATGTGCTGACGCGGACGGGGCGGACGCTGAGCCAGTTGCTTGCGCCCTTCGCGACCTTCGCCAGCAGCGGCGAGCAGAACTTCGAGAACGCGGACAAAGAGGGGACGTTTAAGAAGATCATGGACAAGTATCGCGCCGGTCAGATCGACACGCTCGACGGGGTGACGGTCGATTTTCCGGATTGGTGGTTCAATATCCGCGCTTCGAATACCGAGCCGCTGCTGCGGCTAAACATGGAAGCGCAGACGCCGGCGCTGCTCGAAAAGAAGCTGGCCGAATTGACGCCGCTACTGGGTCATCCGGTCGCGCATTGATTATTTATCGTGCCACGGCTCGGTGAGCCGTGCGAATTCAGGGAGGTGCCCGGTCTCCCCAAAAGCACGGCTCGCAGAGCCGTGGCACCATTTTCGCCGTAGGTTTCGGAGACGCCGCTTGTCGCAGACGCTGATTTCGACCGATCGCTGGACCGACACGGAATTCGTTCATCGCGTGCTCGAAAGCGGCGTGGAATTCGCGGCCGACTTGTTGCCCGAACGACAGACGGTGTCGATTCACTTCCGCGTGCTGTCGGGAACGGCCGACGAGCCGGACGAGCTGGGCGGGATCGCCGGACTGGTCGAGGAGATGCTGCCCAAGGGGACGAAGCGGTTTGACGGCCGCAAACTCGCCGACGAGTTTGACATGCGCGGGATCAAGTGGGGCGGGAGCACGGGACGACAGTCGACTCTCTTTCGCGTGCTTTGTCTGCCGGAGTTCGTGCATGAGGCGGTGGAGCTGATCGCCGAATTGCTCTGCGCGCCGACATTTCCGAAGGACAAGTGCGCGGTGGCGATCGATCTTGCGAAGCAATCGCTGCGGCGTCTGCGTGATGAGCCGGAGGACGTGCTGCGGATGATCAGCCAGCGGCAGGTTTTCGGGCCGCGCTTCGGGCGCTGGGGCGGCGGCACGCTGGAGTCGCTCGAACGGATCGACCGAGAGAAAATCGAAGCTCACTGGAAGCGCACGTTCGCGGCGGGGCGCCTGCAGGTCTGCGCCGCGGGGCCGATCGAGGCCGACGCCTTCGCCGACCTGCTCGATCAGACCTTTGCCGATTTTGGCGGCGGCGCGACGGGCGGGCGCGAGAACGCGGATTTCACGCTGCAGCCTGGGCGCGTGCATGAGTCGCAGAAACTGGAGCAGGAGTACATCTGCATCTCGCTGCCCGGCGCGGCTCGCGGCACCGACGACTTCGCCCGCGAGCAGGTGCTGATCGGTGTGCTGAGCGGCGGCATGAGCGGGCGGCTCTTCACCGAGGTGCGCGAAAAGCTCGGACTGGTCTACTCGGTGGCGGCGTGGCACGAGCAGCCGCGCGGTAAGGGCGTGATGCACCTGAGCGCCAGCACGACGCCGGAGCGGTGCGAGAAGACCTTTGAGACGCTGCTGCGCGAGCTGGCGCGGCTGTCGAAGGATCTGACCGAGGTTGAGGTGGAGCGCGCGAAGAACGCGATTCTGGCTCACGCGCAGACCGAGGACGACCTGACGCGGGCGCGCGGCGCGACGCTCAGCGACGACCTGTTTCACTTCGGCAAGCCGGTCGGAATCGGCCCGCGCCTGGCGGCGATTCAGGCGGTGTCGCTGAAAGCCGTGCGCGATTACGCGGCTCGGCTGCAGCGCGACAAGCTGTGTGTGGCGACGGTGGGGGAGAAGCAGCTTTCGTAGCGGCAGGCGGCTCGCGGGTCGATGAACTCTTTCGCGCGTCGAGCGCCTTTGTGACGACAGCCGCCGCGTCGACCGGCGGGGTCGCCGGTCGCTACCCTACGAATTGATGAACGACGCGGAATCCAACTTCCATGAGTCGCCGACGCCGACGCCGCGCGATCACTCTGCTTCGCGCGAATCTGGCTCATCGCGCGACGCGGGCGCGGCGTGGACCGTCGTCATCACCGGCAAGCTGCTGCGGCTGACGCGGGGGCAAATCGCCGATCGACTGACGCAGCGGGGCGGCGGCGCCGTCGAGCGGGCCGTGACGCGCCGAACCACGCATGTCATCGTGGGCATGGGGGGCTGGCCGCTGCTAGCCGACGGACAGGCCTCGCACTGCCTGCTGCGAGCCGAGGCGCTGCAGCAGGGCGGGCAATCGATCGAGATTTGCTCCGAGCTGGATTTCGCTGAGCGGCTGGGCGTCGCGCTGCCGGCCGATGATTCGCCGAAAACCATCTCGCGCCGCAAGGTGGCCCGCACGCTGGGACTGCCCGAGGAGACGCTCCGCCGCTGGGAGCAATTGAGCCTCGTGCGCTCCAAGCACGATCAGTTCGATTTTCAGGACATCGTCTCGCTGCAGCGGCTGGCGGAGCTGTTTGCGCAAGGCGCGACGCCGGAGACGATTCACCGCAGTCTGGAGCGCGTTCGCCGCATTCGCCCCGATGCGCGGCGGCCGCTGGCCCAGCTCGCGATCATCGTGGCCAATCGACAGACGTTGCTGGCGGAGTTCGGAGAATATCTGGTCGGCAGCGACGGACAGCTTCGCTGGCGCTTCGCCGCGGGCGAAGCCGATGGGCAATCCGGGGCGGATGCGGACTCGACGCGCGAGGAGCGCGAATCGCACGATTCAAGCGCCGCGGGCGGAATCAGCCTCTGGCTGCAGCCGGCGGAGGCGCTCGAAGCCGAGGAGTGGTTGCGCCGTGCCGAGCGTTGGGCCGATGAGGACGAGCCCGATCGCGCGGCGGCGGCGATTCGCAAGGCTCTTCTGCGCCGCTCGAACTATCCAGCGGCCTATCGCCTGCTGGGCGACATCGAGCACGGCCGCGGCAACACCGGCGCGGCTATGGAGCTTTGGCGCGTCGCCGCGATGCAGCTCGGCAACGACGCCGACGCCTGGCTATTGGCGGCGGAGGCGTGTGAGGAGCTTGGTCGCGCCGAGGAAGCCATCGACGCGTTGCAGAACGCGCTCGCGATCGACCCCGCTCATGCCGCCTCACACCTGCTGATGGCGATGGTTCTCGAGCAGATCGGGCGGACCGACGCGGCGACCGATCATTGGCGGCGCGCTTTGGAAGCAAATCCGCCGACCGCCGCCGGCTAACGGCCTTCGGTTGCCGCCAATTCGCCCACGGCCCCGCCCGCCGCATACGATTGTGATGTGAAAAAACCTCACCCACCCTTATTCGTCGCCGTCTTTGTCGACCCGATGTTTCAGGAGAATTCGCTCCTGATCAGCGCCGCCGACACGGACGCCGACTGTTGGATCATCGATCCCGGGTTCGACCCCCAGCCCGAAGAGACGCTGGCCGAAATCCGCGAGAGACGGCTGCGGCCGAGCGCGATCGTGCTCACGCATTGCCACGTCGACCATATCGCGGGTATCGGCACGATCCGTGCTGAGCTGCCTGACATTCCCATCTGGTGCCCTGCCGACGAGCGGCACATGCTGCTCGACCCGATGGCGAATTTCTCGGGTCTCTACGGCGTGCCGATCGTGGCGCCCGACGCCGATCGGCTGTTGAAGCCCGGGGAGCGGCTGCGGCTGGGCGAGATCGAGTTCGAAGCGCGCGATGTCGCCGGCCATTCTCCTGGAGGGCTGGCCTATTACTGCGCCGCCGCGGGCATCGTCATTGGCGGCGATGCACTCTTCAGCGGCGGCATCGGCCGCTATGACTTTCCGGGCAGCAGCGGGGAACGGCTGATCGCCAACATTCGTTCGAGCTTGCTGACGCTGCCGGGCGAAACCGTCCTCTACCCCGGTCACGGCCCCAGCACGACCATCGCCCGCGAGGCCCGATACAACCCCTATTTGCAGCCGGGGTTTCCGTTGTGAGTCACGAAGCGCCGAGGGCGTCACGGGCCGGTGAAGATGGATTCGTTGCCTGCGGGGGTGAGGATGCTTCGCCACCCGGCAGATGCCGCGCTACGTTGCGGGTGCCCACCCGGCGAACGCCGCGATTTTTTCAGCTAGCGATGCTGCTCCTGCTCCCGATCGCCGCTTGCGACTCCGACTCGGATCGCGCGGCGGCGGCGCGCAGCGCGTCCGCGCCTTCCATGGCCGGCGCGCCAAGCTCAGCCTCCGCCCCCATCGGTCACCGCGTCCCCGACCGCGTTCTCATTCCGACCGTCGACCCCGCCGAGGCAAACGCGGGGCCGGCACGCATCGTCAGTCTCGCCCCGAGCGCCACTGAGTTTTGCTGCGCGCTAGGCCTGCGCGACCGGCTCGTTGGGCGTACGCGATTTTGCGACTATCCGGCGGACGTGGAATCGATCGTCGATCTGGGAACGGCCCACGATCTGAGCGCCGAGCGATTGCTCACGCTGCGCCCCGACTTAATCCTCGTCACCGGCACCACGCGCGGCCACACCGACCGCCTCGCCGGCCTGGGTCTCGCCTGGCGCACATTGCCCGATGGATCGCTCGCTGACATTTATCGATCGATCGAAGCGCTCGGCGAGTGGACCGATCGCCCGCGAACGGCGACGGCGCTGGCGGCCGCGATCCGCGATGACATCGAGCGCGTCGCGGCGCGCCATCGCGGCGGGCCTCGGCGGCGCGTCTTGCTCGTTGCGAGCGTCTTGTCCGACCCACCCGCGCCGCCGACGGTCGCCGGCCCGGGATCGTTTTATGACGAGCTGATGCGGATGGCGGGCATTGTCAACGCGGCTCCGGTTGACGGTCGCGACTTCGGACCGCTCTCGCTCGAAGCGATCCTGACCGCCGATCCTGATTTCATCATAGAACTCGACCCCGACGGCGCCGCGCGCCCCGCGGGCGAAGCCGACGCGCTCGTCGCTTGGGGGCGCATCGGCCCGCTTCGGGCGGTGCGCGAGGGACGGGTGCGCGTCCTGGTCGGCAATCAGCACTACGTCCCCGGTCCGCGAATTGCGCAGACTTTCGAAGCGATCTGTCGCGCCCTGAATCGATGAAGATTCGCCGACCGTCCGCCCCGCGTTGGGATCAGACCGCGAACAGTCTCAGGATCCCAGCTCCTGCGTGCTCGCGTTCGCGCGGCGCTCTTCCTCCGCCACCTCGGTCTGGTACTGCGTCGCGTCGGCGTTATTGCGAATGCGGGCCTTCAGCACCGCCCGCAACGCTCGATTCGAGGCCTGCGCCGCCTCCTGCTGCTCGGCTTTGCCGGTGATCGTCGCAAACCAGTGTCCGATGCGCTGCCACATCGACGGCGCCTGTCGCGCGAAGCACGCTTCAGCGATCTCGGCCAGTCGACCGCCCATCGCCGCGGCGCTGCCCAGTCGCGTTTTTTCGTCGCTGTGCAGCGCTTGCTCGAGCAAGTGCCGAATGTGGAAATGCAGCTCGCGCACATCGACCGCCAGCGGCTCGCGGGTGCTGTCCCAGCGCAGCGCGATCGTGTCGATCTTGAGCTTGTTGCCTTGCCGCTTCGGCAGTGCGCCGGTCAACAATTCGTGGGCGATTAGCCCCAGCGAATAGACATCGGACCGCGCGCACAGATCATCGCTTCGCCCCGCCAGTTGCTCGGGGCTCGCGTACTTCGGCGTACCGATGAACCGCCCGCGCTCTTCGCCGAGGTTGTAGGCCACGTCCCCCTCCAGCCGCGCGATGCCGAAGTCGAGAATCTTCGGTTTGCCCTCCGCGCTGACGAGAATGTTCGCCGGCTTCAGGTCGCGATGGATGACGCCGCGCCGATGCGCGTATTCGACCGCGTCGCAAATCCTCACGAGCTGTTCGATCCGCTCGCGCAGCGTGAGCTCGTTGCCCTCGGCATAGTGCATCAGGCTGGCGCCGTCGACGAACTCCATCACGAAGTAGGGCGTATCGAACCACTGCAACTTGCCATTGACGCTGACGCGCAGCGGCGCCGAGCCGGTGTGAATCAGCCAGCAAATGCCGGGGTGTCGCATCTGCCGCAGAATTTCGACTTCGACCGCGAAGCGGCGCTGCGTTTCGCGCGAGATGCGCCCGAAGCGGATCAGCTTGATCGCGACATCCGTCTCGAGCGTCGGGTGCGTGCCGCGATAGACCACGCCCATCCCGCCGTAGCCCAGCAGCTCCACCACGCGATATTGATCGATGCAAAACGGCGGCGGCGGCACCCAGTCGGCGGATACGCCGCGCTCGACGTGCCGATGCACATTTGCCAGGGTCGCCGTGCTCGGAAACCGCAGCGCCCCGCCCATCGGCTTGGCCGGCTCAAAGCCGCGCAGGTGTCGAAAATGGGGCAGGATCGCCAGCGCCTCGGCCCGGACGTGCGTGGCCTCGCCGGCTCCGCGGATAAACGCCGTCTGTCGCGTCGTCGGCTGGTCGGCCGCCGCCTCGACGAGATCGCGTACGCGTTCCTGATCCTGGGTCGACATGGTCGACCGGCTCCTCTGTGGTGAAACGGCCCGACGCTAAGCGCCGGCGGTGCCGTCCCCGGTTCGTTCGTCCTCGGTTCGTCCGTCCGTCGTCTTCACGTCCTCCAGCCGTCGATTCAGCCACGCCAGGGCGTAGCGAAAGTCTTTTTCCACGGTGCTGCTGCTCACTGCTAACACCTTGGCCACCTCGGCGTATTTCATCCCGCCGAACCAATGGAGCATCACCACGTCGTGCAGCCGCTGGCTTTCGGTCGCCAGTCCGTCGAGCGCGTCTCCGACATCCAGCACGTCGACCACCCGGTCGTGCCAGCGAATTTCGATCTCATCCGGGTCGACAGGGGTGCGCGCCGCGTGGCCGCCGCGCTTTTGCGCCCCGCGCCGCCGATGGTGATCGAGAATCACCTGCCAAATCTTGCGTACGGCGATGGCGCGAAAATGTTCCGGACTTTGCCAATCGACTTTTGCGCGTTCGATGAGTTGGATGCAGGCTTCGTTGACCAGTTCCGTCGGTCCGAGCGTAAATCCGGCCGGCTGGCGACGGAGATAGGCTTGCGCGTAGCGACGCAGGTCGTCGTAGACGATCGGCACCAAGTCGGCGATTTGCCGCTTGGCCGGGGCGACGGCTGCGGGATTTTCCGGCGTTGACGTAGGAGTAGGGGGGATGTCCTCGCCCCGCGCCCCCGGAGTTGCGTGAGTCGGCGGATGGGAGTGGCCGCGCGGCGGTTGGGAATCCGCGGGATCGCGCGGCGACATGGACGGCTGATTCATGCGCTGTCGGCTCCGGCCCGCGGGCGATCCCGCTCGCAAATCCGTTTCGGATCAACGGTTACACATCGGTCACGAGACCCGCCCGGCGCGGCGTCGATGCGCCCCCAGCGGAATCCCACTCGTCCTATTATGCCGCACCCCACCTGCCCGCGGCGAGCCGAATCGGTGGAATCTGCACGATTTCCGAATGCCCCAGCCCAAGGCGAACCACGTCCCGTGCTGGTTAGAACTGCAATCGAGACACCGGAGTCGAGCCGTTTCGTCATTGCCGCGCAACTCCTCCCGCGCCGGGCGCGGCGGCACGACGGTACGATTCCCATCGCTATCCGGACCATCGGCGAGACGCCGGCGGGCCGGGCTACAGACCCACGAGACATTCACTTGACCAAAACAACCAATGCGACGGGGGCCATATCGCGACCCTGTCCGCTGTGCGGGGCGACGGAGCATGTCGAGTTGCTGCGGCATGAGCCGTGGCGGCTGGTGCGCTGCGCGAAGTGCGAGTTGTGTTATTTGCCGGAGATTCCGCCGGAAGAGGCGATCGAGACCGATTTTGATTGGGCCAAGAGCTTTGCCACCGAGCGTCGGCGGCGCTGGTTTGAGCATCCGCTGATGCGCTTTTGGACGCTGGCGGTGATGTCGCTGAAGCCCAGCCGCGATCATCGAGCGCTGCGCTATATCCAGCGCTATGCGCCGCGCGGGCGGCTGCTCGACGTTGGTTGCGGCGATGGGCGGCTGGCGGCGCTGGCGCTGCGAAGCGGGTACGACGTCGCGGGCGTCGAACTTTCGCCGCAGATGGCGGCCAAGGCGGTTCGACGGCTGGGGCGAGAGCGCGTGCATCTGGGGCGTTTGCAGGATGCGCCGTATGAGCCGGGCAGCTTTGATCTGATCGTGACCGTCAGCTATCTCGAGCACGACCCCGATCCGGTCGGCAGCCTGCGGCGGATGCGTGAGTTGCTCAAGCCGGGCGGCGTGTGCGTGCATAAGACGCCCAACTACGCCAGCAAGCTGCGCGGGTGGCTGGGCGCGCGCTGGTCGGGCTATCGCTGGCCGGAGCATGTGCAGTACTACACGCCGCAGACGCTGGGAGCGGTGCTGGAGCGAGCGGGCTTTCGGGTAGAGGCGTCGAAGGCGCCGAGCCTGGGCGACAATATGTGGATTGTGGGGCGACGGGATTGAGGCCGGCGGCGGCGCGGGAGATCCGCGCTATGCTGGTGATGGCGGGCTAACGCGCAATCGGTGCGAATCACTGGGGAGATTCGGCCTGCCACATAGGCAACGACGGGGAGACGAGAGACAAAGCTTCGACGGCAGCGCAGATCGCCCGCTGGTTGAGAGTCCGGCGGGCGGCCCCGACGTCCGATGCGTCAAGTTTCTGCGTACCGCTATTGGTGAACCGGCTTGCCGTTTGCCTGCAGCTTTACTTCGATGTTGCCGCGGGTGGCCTTGGAGTAGGGGCACAGCGTGTGAGCTTTTGCGACGAGCGCTTCGGCGTTCGATTGGTCGACGCCGTTTAGTGCCGCATTCAACGTGACATCGAGAAAATAGCCGGTGTCGTCTTTGTTGAGGTTTACCGTCGCGGTGACGGTGATATCGGCGGCACGCAGCGGAACCTTGGCCATCATTGCGGCGACGCCGATCGCGCCGCCGAAGCAGGCCGAGTAGCCGGCTGCAAAGAGCTGCTCGGGGTTGGTGCCCGGGCCGTTCGAGCCTGGCGGTGAAAGATTGAGATTGATCTTGCCGTCGGGGCTGGTGGCCTTTCCTTCGCGGCCGGCGGTGGCGCTGGCAACTTCTGAGGCGAGGACTGGCATGTGTTTACTCCAAAGAGGGGCCATCCGATCGTTGCGGCGGAAACGACCGCCGATCAACGCAAATTTCGCCCGGAGGGTCCCGCCCGCTGGGGACCGGTGATGAGGTCACTGCGGGCGGCGCTTGGTCTGCCGAGCGGACGGGATTGCGAGGAGCCCACCCGTTCAGCGCGAGTATCGTCGGACGCGTCGACGAAGTGCAAGTCGATTTTTCAGGAATGTGGCTGCAGAGCGTGACGCCATTTGTTCGACGCCGGCCGCGTTCAGCAAACTACTTTCTGCGGGTCGAGCACGGCGACCTTGCGGACGCGGCCGTGACGGGAACAACGTTGCGGCGGGGCCCGGCTCCCTCGGGCTCCCGCCGCATTTACTCTTCAAAATCAGGGGTGCGTCGAGGGACGCACCCTACATTTGTCAGCGCACGCCGCGGACGAACACCGGGCGCGACGCGCGGCCGCCGCTGAAGGCGCGGTTGCGGGCGAAGATGTCGCCGCGACGGCCGATCGGGCCGGTGGTGATCGTCACGTCGCGGGCGTTGCTGACCGCGCGGCCGTGCAGGCCCGCGTCGCTGACGGCTTCGACGTTGCTCCGCGCCACGCCGTGGAAGGTGTCGGCCACGGCGCCGCCGTCGCTGATCGCTTCGCCGCCGA
>JALHOX010000110.1 GCA_022842805.1 Phycisphaerae bacterium
CATCGGCGGGGTCACGATCTCGACCCTGCTGAACGCGACCCAGCAGGCGCAACTGATCGACTTCCTCGAAACCATCGACGGCGCCACGATCCCCTTCCGCAGCGCCACCGACAACTTCCGCGACGCCGTCGGCGGATAGTCCGTTCAGTAGCGGCCTGCGGCTCGCAGGCCGACGAACTGCTTCAACGAGCCGCGCGGCATCACCCCGCGCGGCGCCCCGCAACGAACCGCGGGCTTCCGCCCGCACAGCGCCCCGCCACCCAGCCGGGCACTGACAACCAACCGACCCTCCTACAACCCGCGACGGCGCTCGGGCGACTCCCCGAACGCCGTCGCGGTGTTTTTCCTGCTTCACGCTTCCGCCGGTTCGGGTGGCCCGCCCGTGTACGGATTTACCCCCAATTCGCCAAGGCCGTCTCGCTTTTGATGAATGAATCGCTAACTTCTTCGTCCGAACCATAGAACGCGTTCCTCATCGGACCGCGGTGTCGGGAAAGAGCGACCGGCCAACGTGCTGCCAAGAACCCCGGCCGGGTGCTCGTAACCGCAGTGACAACTTGCGTTTACGTTCCAACGCCGTCGGCGCGACCCGCTCCCAGTCTGCGCGCGTGGTGCGAACAAGACTGGAGGTGCCCGTGGTTGCTGCCGGCTTTGCTGCCGAAGTACATCTCGAATTGGACCTGATTGCTCAGGCCCGCGGAGGCGATCGGTTCGCCTTCGACCGCCTCGCCGAGCGCTATCAGCGACGCGTTTACAACGTCGCCTACAAGCTGCTCGGGAACATGCAGGACAGCCTCGAAGTATCTCAGGATGCGCTGCTGAGGGCCTATCGCAACATGGCCAGCCTGAAGGACGATCGCTCCTTCGGCAGTTGGCTGCTGCGAATCGTCACCAACCGCGCCCTGAACTTTCGCCGCTCGCGCGGCACCGCCCCGCGCATCGCATCGCTCGATATCGAGAGCGACGACAGCTCGACCGGCGGCGACGGCGTGGCCGACCGTGCCTGTGAGGAGCCGAGCCGCAAACTCTCGGCCCAGGAACTGCTCGAACGCACCCGCCGCGAGATCGCCTCGCTGCCGGTGAAGCAGCGTCTGGCGCTGGTGATGAGCACGATCGAGGAGCTGCCGCAGAAGGAAATCGCGGCGGTGATGCGGTGCAGCGTGGAAGCGGTGAAATGGCACGTCTTCCAGGCCCGCAAGACGCTCCGCGCCCGGCTTGGTGCTCATGTCTGATTTGTTTGCTGTCCGAATCTAATTCTTTCGTCTGCAATCAATCCATACGCATTCTTGAAAGCCCCGCGCGATCGCGCGGGGTTTTTCTTTGGGGTGGGGACACGGGAGCTCATGGCGGGCCTGAAAGGAATTGATCCGTTCCCCGGCGCACCGCCCGCGCGGTCGATCGCGAGGCTCAGCAATTGTGTTTCACGTGAAACACGCTTGCGCAACGCAAACGGCATGCCGCCCGGGGGCGGCGTGGCGGAGATTGGCGGATTCTGACGGTGAGCGAAGCACGTGCCGACGCAAAAGCCGTCGGCAGACGCGGGTCGGCGAAAATGCTCTCCGAGGCGTTAGACTCCAAGGTAGAGGATGACTATGCGAATCGAATTCGAAGTTTCCGACGCACAGGCGCTCGCCTTTCGTGAGGCGTGGGGAGACAACCTCAACGGCGCCGCCTTCGACGCGCTTGTGATCGAGGGCTACCGTAGCGGCAAGTACGGATCCGCGACGGTGGGTCGCCTGCTGGGCCACGAGTCGCGCTGGGACACAGAACGCTGGCTCGCCGAGCGCGGCGTGCCCTTGAACTACACACTCGAGGACCTGGAGTCCGACCGGCGGACGCTCGCGCGTCTTTTCCCCAATCGGCAATAAATGCTCGTCGTCGCAGACAGCTCGCCGCTCAACGTTCTCGTCAGGATCGGCCACGTTGAGATCCTGCCGCGCCTGTTCGGCGTGGTTTGCATCCCTGCGGAGGTTCAGGGCGAGCTGACCGATCCTCGCGCTCCGACGGAGGTTCGCGAATTTCTCCGCTCGCTACCGAATTGGCTGCAAATCCACTCGTTGCAGACGATCGAGCGCATCCCGCCGCTCGGTCCCGGCGAGCAGGCCGCGATCAGTCTCGCCGTTCAACTCAAGGCTGCTGCTCTGTTGATCGACGAACGCGACGGCCGGAAAGCGGCCGCAGCGCGCGGCCTGACGATCATCGGCACGCTCGGCGTTCTCGAACAGGCCGCCGGGGTCGGGTTGATCGACCTGCCCACGGCGATCGAGCGCCTGCGCGCTACCGACTTTCGACTCGACCACGCCCTGATCGATGCGGCGCTGCGCCGTGTTCGCGGCGAAGGCTAGCACGCAGGGGGACTACGCGATTCGTCTCTTCGCCGCGGTTCGAGCGTGACCCGCGGCCAGCAAACGTGTTTCACATGAAACACGTTTGCGCGACGCAACTGGCAGGCCGCCCGGGGGCGGCGTGGCGGAGATTGGCGGATTTGGCTGCGTCGACAATCGGGCGCTAACCACGAAGGCCGCGAGTGTTCGGCTTGGTGATTTTCAGGGAGCGACTGCCAAGGTAAAGGTCTTCGACGTAAACAAATTCAAGCGGCCCGCCGCATAGACACAGATTTTTGCCGGCTCTGCTGCGAACGCCAATTCGGCCGGGCGGTCGGGCTTCGGTTGAAATTTCGTTACATAGAAATTCGAATCCCGCTGTTCGACCTTCGCAAGCCCGCCGGCGTCCTCGACGTAGTAGCGAACATCGTTCGCCGGCCCCAAGCCGACGGTCGTGGGAGCCACCAACTGGCCCTCGCTGATTGTGAGTGGATTGGCGATGCCGGTGGAGAGGATGTCGGGTTGTTCGCGGAGTAGGCCGACTGGCGCGATTTCGCGATTGTCCCGAATTGCGATGTCCAGCTTTTCCATCACCTGCAAGGGGCGCTGCGAGTTGCGGGCCCAAACGAGTGTTATCGTGACGTTGCCACGACGCACCCATATCGTTCCGCCGCCGTCGAGATTGCCTGAGATGACTCGGCGGTCGTCGCCGATGTTGAGTGCGACATCCGCATGATCCAGCGCGAGTGCCATCCACCGGGAAACCTCGGAACGCTGCGCGGCTGCCGCTTCGACGCTCGGATGAACCGCGAGTGTGACTCGCGCGATCACGCTCGGTGCCGTGGGGATATCGAGTATCTCATACTGAACACCCAGATCAGTCGTGCGGCTCGGCACATCCTTAAGGAACAGGCCGGCGGATTTGAACAGCAGCTTTTCGCGCAGCCCGACCGTGAGGTGGGGCGGATCGTCAGCATGAAGGGCACTGCTCAAGGCCAACACAATCAGCAACTGAAAAGCGCGCATGGTCTATCTCCAAATTCAAGGGGTGCCCGGAGGCGTTGAGCAGATCGTAGGTCGGGTCATCGACCCGACGGAGTCGGTGCCGAATGACGGCGTCCCCACGCATGGCTAATCAGCGGCGCGGGTGTGTTAGCACGCCCTGTTTGCCGATTGCGTGAATTGCCCATCGCCGTCGGGTCGATGACCCGACCTACGTGCGGCACAGCGCGTGTCCGATAAATAGTTCGTCCGGCACCCCCGCGGTAGCCTCGCCATGCTCCCGCCAAATGTCAGATGATGTGTTTTTCCCACCGGGTCGCCCCCGCGCGTGTCCTTTCAGGGGATTTCGGCGTTGGGCCGGGCAGGAGTGCAGACGATGAGCGGCGACCATTTCGAGCGGCTGTTGAGCGAATGGCTGACCGATCCGGATGATGAGAATCTGGCCGCGCGCGTGCGGGAGGCGCTGGCTGCGAACGCAGAGTTTGAGGAGACGTTCGCGGGCTGGCGCATGGTTGATTTGCTGGTGCGCGGAGCGCTGACGCCGCCGCCGGTCGCGTCGGAGGAGTTGCCGCAACTGCCGCCGACCGTCGAGGCGACCGATGCGGGACGCGGCGCTAAGCGACTGCTGGGGCGGATCGGGCGGGATCGCACGGCGGACGATCCGCGACCGGCGCCGCGGATCGTCCGCGATTGACGCGGGGCGCGGCGCGGCGATAGAACCCAATTCGGAATAACTGGAGCGGGCCTCACCCAAGCGCGACCGCGCGGGCTGAAGCCCCCGGCTTGTTTTCGACGTGCAGACTCCAGCCCGCGGCTCGTTTTCGACGCGCGGACTCCAGTCTGCGGCTCGTTTTCGGCACGCGGGTCGAAGCCCGCGGCAGAATTCGTCAGCGGCGCGGTGCGTTGACCAAACCTACAGAGCGACCGAATGCGCGTATTGATCACAGGTTCGAGCGGGCAGATCGGCACGAACGTCGCGCTGGCGCTGCAGGAGCGCGGCCACGATGTGCAGGGCATCGACATCCGCAAGAACACCTGGACCACGCGGGTGCCGACGGTCGTCGCCGACCTGACGAAGACCCCCGGCGGCGATTTTCCGGTCGTGGGCAAGTTCGACTGTGTGCTGCACCTTGCGGCGCACGCCAAAGTCTTTGAGCTAGTCGAGCATCCGCAGCGGGCGTTCGAAAACGTCACGATGTGCTTCAACGTCGTCGAATACTGCCGGCTCTCCAAGACGCCGCTGATCTTCGGCAGCTCGCGCGAGGTTTACGGCGATATCCACCGCCACATCACCGACGAGGCCCAGGCCGATTTTGTCGTCGCCGAGAGCCCGTATAGCGCGTCGAAGATTTGCGGCGAGGCGTTCATTTACAGCTATCACGAGTGCTATGACCTGCCGCATCTCGTTTTTCGCTTCAGCAATGTCTATGGGCGGTTTGATTGCGACGCGGCGCGGATGGAGCGGGTGATTCCGCTGTTCATCACCAAAGTCGCGAACAACGAGCCGATCGTCGTCTTTGGCAAGAACAAGGTGCTCGACTTCACCTATGTCGATGATTGCGTCGACGGGGTGCTGCGCGGGATTGAGAAGCTCGTGAAGCGCGAGATCAATCGGCAGACGATCAATCTGGCGTATGGCCAAGGCTCGACGCTGGTCGATCTCGTGAACCTGATTCAGCTTTCGCTCGGCAAAGAGGCCAACGCGCGCTATGAGCCGGCCCGCGCGGGCGAGGTGACGCGGTATGTCGCGGATATCTCGAAGGCCCGCACGCTGCTGGGCTACGACCCGCAGACGCCGCTCTCGGGCGGCATTCCCAAGGCCGTTCGCTGGCAGCGCGAGGCCGGCTATCTGAAATGAGGCGCTTGCCGCCGCAATTGCTGGCCCAGGCACCGCCGCTTGCGAGCGACGGCGGTGCGCCGCCGACGGACGCGGTCGTGGCCGATGATTCTCCGCCCCTGGCCAATCGCTGGCTCCTTCCCGCCGCCACGATCTACGAAGCGATCATCCGTCGTCGCAATCGGCATTTCGACGACGCGCGGAACAGTCGTCGCGCCGCCGTCCCCGTGGTGAGCGTAGGCAACCTGACGACGGGCGGGACGGGGAAGACGCCGATCGTGATCGTGGTCTGTCGGATGCTGGCGGAGCTTGGCGCTCGGCCGGTGATTCTGACGCGCGGCTACGGGGCGCGGCCGGGCGAGACGGCGGACGAGGTGCGCGAGTTCGAGCTGGCGCTGCCTGATGTGCCGGTGGTGGTCAACCGCGACCGGGTCGCAGGGGCGGCGGCGGCGGTGCGGGCGCATGGGGCGAGCGTTTGCGTGCTCGACGACGGCTTTCAGCATCGACGGCTGGCGCGAGAGCTCGACATTGTGGTGATCGACGCGTTGGATCCGTTTGGGCGCGACGCGCTGCTGCCGGCCGGTCGGCTGCGCGAGCCGGTGGAGTCGCTGCGGCGGGCGGGGTTGATCATCGTGAATCGCGCGAATCAGGTGAGTCTGGGGCGGATCGAGCAGATTCGGGCGAATATTGCGGGCAGCGGAGCGACGGCCCCGGTGCTTTTGGCGCGGGTTGTCGGCGAAAAGAGCAGCTTGCCGCGGGCGGGTGAGCCGGCGATCGCGGTAGCGGGGATCGGCAATCCGCGGACGTTTGTGAGACTCTTAGGCGACGCCGGCGTTTCAGTGCGCGAGTTTCTCGTTTTCGACGATCATCATCTCTATTCGGCGTCGGATGCTCGGGAAATCGTCGCGACGGCGCGGCAGGCCGGCGTCGAGGACGTGGTGACAACCCGCAAGGATTGGGTGAAACTGTCGCGGGTGTGGCCCAGTCACGGCCCGCGGCTGAGGTGTGTGAGCGTTACGGTTGAGATCGACGATCCGCGGGCGGAGTTGATGACGAGACTGCGGGGGATTGTGAATCGCGCGGGCGCGGGATCGCCGCGCTGAGAGGATTAAGTTGAACCCATCGGAACGATTGCCGCAGCCCGCATCGGCGGCGCTCGACTTGAGGAAGCTGAAGATGCGCTCGCGGGCGGCGCGGGCGCACAAGGTGTCGCTCGAGCGGCTGGGCAAGCCGAGTGCCGCGGGCGTGTCGTTCGCGGATTGGTATAAGAATTTGCCGGGTTTTCTGGGGGCTGCGGAGCTGCGAGCGGCGGTGCAGGGCGTGGTCGCGGCGCGGCGGGCGGGTAAGCCGGTGCTTTTCGCGTTCGGCGGACACATCGTGAAGACCGGGTGCAGCCCGCTGGTGATCGACCTGATGGAGCGCGGCATTATCACGGCGATCGCGACCAACGGCTCGGGTGCGATCCACGATCTCGAGTTGGCGGAGACGGGCGAGACCAGCGAGGAGGTCGCCGAGACGATTCGCGACGGCAGCTTCGGCACCGAGAACGAGACCTGCGCGCCGATGAACGCGGCGGCGCGGGAGGGTCGCGGCGTGGGGCTGGGCCGGGCGCTGGGCAACCTGCTGCAGAGCGGCGGCGCGGCGCATCGCGAGTTGAGCCTGTTCGCGGCGGCGGCGCGGCTGAACATCCCCGCCACGGTCCATGTCGCGATCGGGACTGACACGGTTCATATGCACCCGGCGGCGGACGGGGCGGCGCTGGGCGAGGCGACGCTGGCGGATTTTCGCACCTTTTGCCAAGTGGTCGCGGCCATGGGCGAATCGCCGAGCGAGGCGTCAGCCGGGGCGGCGAGCGCCGGCGCCGGCCCGAAGGCGGGGGGCGTGTTCCTGAACTTCGGCTCGGCCGTGATCATGCCGGAGGTCTTTTTGAAGGCGGTGTCGATCGCGCGCAACCTGGGCTACGACCTGGATGGCATGAGAACTGCGAATTTCGACATGCTGCGGCACTATCGTCCGGCGCAAAACGTTGTGAGTCGTCCGGTGAAGGCGGGCCATGGAAATGCTGTGACGGGGCACCATGAGATTTTGTTGCCGCTGTTTCGGCAGGCGATCGTGGAAGAAGTTTCAAGACGCGAGTGAAAGGTTTCGAGTTCAAAACGAAACCGGGAAGCCCTTCGTAGCGGCGGAGTGCGCCACCGCTGTTTTCTTCCACTCGACACTCGACACTCTGCACTCGAAACTCGAAACTGACTCTCGAAATGGCGCTCTATTGCCGGAGAACCTGAATGAACGACCGCGGCCACCTCACCACCGAACTCCGCAACCCAGCATCGATGGCGATTGATCGCGCGTCGGTCGAGGATGCGTTCGACATCATTCACGCCGAGGATGCGAAGATCAGCGCGGCGATCGCGGCGGCCAAGGCAGATGTGTGCAAGGCGATCGAGCTGGTGACGGCGGCGTTTGAGAGCGGCGGGCGGCTGATCTACGTCGGTGCGGGTACGAGCGGGCGGATGGGCGTGCTCGATGCGTCGGAGTGTCCGCCGACGTTTCTTTCGGATCCGCGGATGGTGCAGGGGGTGATCGCGGGCGGATGGGACGCGCTGCGGATGGCGGTCGAGGGTGCGGAAGATTCGGTCGAGATGGGGGCGGCCGCCATCGACGAGAAGCAGGTCGACGGGCGCGACGTCGTTTTCGGCATTACCACCGGCGGCACGACGCCCTATGTCCATGGCGCGCTGCGACGAGCGCGCGAGCGGGGGGCGAAGACGGTCTTTTTCGCGTGTGTGACGCGCGAACACCTGGCGGATGATTACGACGTCTCGATCCGGGTGGTGGTCGGCCCCGAGGTGGTGACGGGCAGCACGCGGATGAAGGCGGGGACCGCGACCAAGCTGGTGCTCAACATGGTGACGACGATCAGCATGATCCGGATCGGCAAGGTTTATGAAAATCTGATGGTCGACGTGAACACGCGGGCCAACAAAAAGCTGGTCGATCGCGGGACGCGGATGATCATGACCCTGACGGGCCTGGAACGCGCCGCCGCCGGGCGGTTGCTCGACGACTCGGGTGGGCATGTGAAGACGGCGGTGGTGATGCACCGGCGGGGGGTCGATCGGGCGACGGCGGAAGGGCTGCTGAGGGGGGCGAAGGGGCGGCTTGCGGACGCCGTGCGCGGTTAAAGCCTGTCCCCGGCTGGGGCGGAGGAAGTCGTAAGTGCCCGTGGCGGGTGCCACTTCCGAGATGCGGCGCGGTATAACACCGAGCCGAGCGAGAGCAGCGCCGGTTTCAGCGGCGTTGCAGCGGTCGGCGAGCCGGTGTCTGAAATCGCGAAACTGCGTGGCCCCATCGGGTTACGAATGCGTTTTTCGACGATCGGCGACGACGTTCGACGGGCGAAGAGCCCGTCGGTTCGTTCCAGGCCTGTGATGTAGTTTCGCGGGATTCTTCCGCGAGCGAACCTGCTAGGGTTTCGAACATGATGCGAACGATTCTCGGTCGTCGGGCGAGTTGGGTGGGCACTCTGGGTCTGTCGGTGACGACGGCGCTGCTGCCGCTCTTGAGCGCAGCCAACATGCCGATGCCGGCGATGGTGGCGATCGCTTTTGAAGACAGCGAATATCAGCGCTCGCCCGCGTCGCAGGAGGCCGAGGAGACCGCCAAGGCGATTCAGCAATTGCTGGAACTGGAGAAGCGGTTGAAGGCCGAGGAGGCGGCGAAGAAGGCCGCCGCCGACGCCGCCAAGAGGGGCGAGCCGGCGCCCGCGAACGCGGCGCAGCCGAACGCCGCTCGACCCAATGCAGCGACGCCGAACAACGCGGCGCAGAATTTGACCGAACAGCAGAAGCTTGACCTGGTCCGCGCCGAGCTGCGCGGAGCGACGCAGCCCGCGCCGGCGGGTGAGACGCCCGCGCCCGTAGCGCCCGCGCCGGCGGTGCCGAGCGATAGCAGCGCGACGACTCTCCCGGCGACGACTCTCCCGGCGACGAGCGACGCCGCTTCGATGCCGAGCGCGACTTCGGCGCCGACGAGCGCGTCGCTGCCGGCGATCAGCAGTGCCGACTTTGTCGGTCCGCCGGCCTGGCTCAAGAACCCGCGTCCGATCAACAAGCCCCAGACCGGCACGACGCCCGCGCCCGAGAGCGGCTCGCCGGCGACCGATCAGCCCGCGACCGGAACGCCGCCCGCGGTGGCGGTGCCGAATGCGCAGCCGGTCGTTCCCGCGGACGGCAAGACGGAGTGGTTCAACTTTGCGGAGACGGCGTGGGAAGACGTCATCAAGCAATTCGCGAAGCGATTCGACAAGCCGCTGCTCAACGAACAGGACCTGATCATCGGCGGCACGCTGAACTACATCAATCCGAAGCGCTTCACGCTCGAGGAAGCGGTCGATGAGCTGAACTTCCTGATGCAGAATCAGGGCTACCGGTTCGTCGAGACCGAGAACTACCTCGAAGTCATTCCGCTGTCGGAGATGCCGCAGCGCGTACCGATCGATCGCACCTATCGCACTCGCGAGCTGTATGACGAAGCGCGGCCGTCGCTGCGGCGGATGGATTACGCGATCGTCTATTACCGCGTGCCCGAGCAGAGCGCGCAGCAACTGGTCGACACGTTCCAGGACGCGCTGCCCGACAGCGCCCGCATCTCGGTCCTGGGCGACACGAACCAGATCAAGCTGGTCGGCACGGTGAACGACATCGACCGATTCTTCGCGCTGTCGAAGATGGTGGCGCTCGATCCGCTCGACCCGCGCTCGATCCGCGTCTTTGAGATCAAGACCAACGCGGCCGAGATCGAGCGCATGGTTCGTCAATTGATGGACCTGCCGCAGCAGCAGCAGTTCGGCGCGTTTCGGCCGCAGCCGCCGCGGGCGCGGCCCGGCGCTCCGAATCCGGCGGGCGTGAATGTGCCGACGGCGGAGACGACGGGGCCGGAGATCTTGATCACGGCCGACGATCGCACGAACAGCCTGATTGTGAAGGCGACGCCGATCCAGATGGCGCAGATCGAAGAGCTGATCCGCAAGGTCGACAGCAAGCCCGACCTGGGCAAGTTTGAGACGGTGGTCGTGCCGATCAAGTTCGCCGACGCGACCGAGGTCGAGCGCGTGCTGACGCAGATCTTCCAGCAGGAGCAGGGCCAGACCAACCCCAACTGGCAGCAGCGCCGCGCGGTGCAGAACATGCAGCCGCGACGCCCGAACCAGCCCAATCAGCCGCAGCAGTTTGTGCAGCCCGGTCAGGGCGCGGCGACGCCCGAGTCGATCATCGCCGAGGGCATCTTTGAGCGGGCGAAGAAGACGATTCGCATCGCGGCGGACGAGCGGACGAACGCTCTGATCGTGTATGCGAACGAGGAAGGGCAGAAGCGCGTCAAGGAACTGCTGCAGATCATTGATTGCGAAGTGCCGAGCAACTTTAAGACCTTTGTCATTAAGAACGCCGAGGCGGCCCGCATTCACCCCGTGATCGATCAGATCGCGCAGGGCCTGGGCAGCTTCAACACGCGCATCACGCGCGGTCGCGGCGGGACGCGGGTGGTGCTGGACGATTCGGCCAACGCGCTGCATGTTCTGGCCGATCGCGAAGACATGACCAAGATCGCTGGCATCATCCAGCAGCTCGACGTGCAGCAGCCGGAGCTGGTTCGCCATGTCGTGCATCTGACGAAGCTCAAGCCGAGCCAGGTGGCGCCGATCGTGCAGCAGCTGCTGGCGCAGAGTGCGCAATCGACGCCGGCCTTCCGCGGCCCCAGCCGTCGCGGCGGCAGCGGCTCGGGCGTGAGCATGGTGGGCGAGGCGCAGGTCATTCCGCTCGACGAGGCGGGCACGCTGATCGTCGTCTGCGAAGACAAGGACTGGTCCAAGGTCGAAGAGACCATTACGCAGTGGGACGCCGAGGCGATCGACGATCAGCCGGTGTTCGCGAGCTATGAGATCAAGCAGGGCGATCCGCAGGCGATCGCGGCGCTGGTCGATGCGTTCTATCGCAACTATGAGCACCCGGTCCTCGGTCGCTCGAGCGTGATCGTGAACGCGGCGGGGACGAGCCTGCTGGTGCAGGGCGTGCAGCCGGCGCAGGACGAAATCGCCCAGCTCATCGCCCGGCTCGATGTGGAAGACCTGAAGAAGATTGAAGTGCTGCCGCTGCAACATGCCGACGCGACCGACGTCGCGGAGCAGGCGGCGCGGCTGTTTATGCAGGGCGGCGGCGGC
>JALHOX010000111.1:0-5971 GCA_022842805.1 Phycisphaerae bacterium
GCGGCTTGGGCTCGACCACGAGGTCGATGATCTGCTCGCGAGCCTCCCACTCCGGCAGGGGATGCGGCGTGATAGTGGTGTTGGCGGGAGCGTCGGCGCAGCGGCGGCGGAAGGAGTTGAGGCGCTCGATGACATAGGGGCGGAGATAACTGACATTAAAGCCCCAGGTGCTGCCCAGAATTTGTGCGACGACGTTGACCGGAGAGCCGTTCTGCAGGATTCCGGCCGCGTATTCGTTGCCGTTGCTGCCGAAGACCTCGGTTGTGAAGGCGAGGGCGCCGGCGGGCGTGAGGCGGAAGAGGCCGATGTCCTGCGAGGGGTTCGAAGTGCCGGTCCGGTAGGTCGTGGTCACGTCGGCGGCGATGACGAAGGTCGTCGGCGGCAATGCGGTCTTGATCTGCACGGCCGACTCGGGGAAGCCCTGCAGGTCGTACTGATTGCTCCATAGTACATTGCCGGCGGGGTCGATGCGGAAGCTCAGCAGGTCGTCATACGACACGGGGCCGCAGGCGTTGACGCAGCGCGTGCCCACGTTGCCGGCGACGATGAGATCGCCAGTGCCGCTGTCGAGTGTCAGCGAAGCGCCCGATTCGAGGATGCCGAAGATGTTGCCGCCGGTGTTGAAGAGCGAATCGCCGTAGATGCGGTTGAAGACGATGTTGCCGAAGATGTCGATCTTGCTCACGAGAGCGTCGCGCTCGGAGTAGCCGGTGAAGGTGGCGTCGTTGGCGTTGCCGGTAAGGGCGACGGTCATGCCGTCATAGGGGATGACGTCGGCGTAACGGGCGAAGCCGCGAATGCCGAATTTGTCGCCCCAGACGGCGCGGCCCCAGATGTAGTTGCCGCTGAAGTCGACGCCGTAGGCGATGGCGCTCAGCGTGTTTTCGCCCGGCAGTGCGTCTTCGCCGCAGACGACGTACATGGGTGTGCCGTCGGCGTTTGTCATCTCGGTGATGGCGTTGAACTGATTGATCTCGCGATATTGGTTGTACCACTGCACCTGAAAGTTTGCGTCGACCTTGAGGATGAAGGAGCCGAAGGTGAGCTGTCCGCCGCCGAATTCGTCGCCTTCTTCGTAGCGGCCGCAGATGATGAAGCCGAGGTCGGAGGTGGCGGCCATGTCGGTCGGGGTCATGAAGAGCTGGTCGGTGTAGGGCGGCGGGCTCATGTTTTCGCCGGGGCGGATGTACTCGACCGTCATGTTCGGGTTGTAATTGCCGTCCATGCGGACCATGAACGGGCGGCGATTGGGCGGCGGGATCTGCGGCGCGTTGAAGATGCCGCCGAGATAGACATAGCCGCGACGGATGGAGTCGAACTCCATTTCGACGGCCTCGGAGGGGGCGAAGGGATCGTGCAGTTTCTGTGCGTTGGTAAACCACTGGGCCAGCGCCGGCGCGGTGAATGTCGCGGCGGCGGCGAGCGTGGTCGCGGCGCGGGTGGTGAGCAGGGTGCGAAAGCTGCGATTGCCGGTTTGCGCGTTGGTCGTGTTGCGGGTCATGGCGGAAGTCCTCGTTGTGCTGCCCGAGCGATCGGTCGCTCGGTTGGTTTTTGCGATCGTTGACGGCCGACTGCCGGCGTCGCATTGCTTCCGCGGTGAAGTGAGTTTTCTCCAGGATTTGCGGAGGGAAAGGCGAAAAGTCGCGCGGAAGTAGCCGCGCGGGCGAGTCGTGCGTCTTCGTGTGTAGCGCGCGGCGGAAGTGCCCGTGTCGTCAAGCCGCAATTGGGGGGATCGTGTCGGCAATCACGATCGTGGACATGGTTGCACGATCAGATTTGCGGGGGATCCGCTGAGCACGTGGCAGCGGGGGGTGGTTAAGGCGCGCAAGACTTCCGCCGGCCTCAGATGGCGGTCGTCGTCGCCTCGCGGACAGTGGCGGCGCGATTCGCGGCGCGTCGCGGCTACTCAGACCACGAGCTTATAGCCCACCGCATGGGCGGTGAGGATGTGTTTGGGCTTCTTCGGATCGGGCTCGAGCTTGCGCCGCAGGCTGACGATGTGGTTGTCGACCGTGCGGTCGGCGGGGTAGACGCCCGCGCCCCAGATGCGCTCCAGAAGGTCCGCACGGCTCACGGCCTGACCGGCGTTTTGATGGAGCATGCGCAGGATCTCGGATTCGTAGTAACCCAGCGGCAGCTCTTCGCGGCCGGCGATCACCTTTTGACGGCGGAGGTCCACCGTGCGCTCGCCGATGCGGAAGGACTCGGTGGAGCCGGGCGCGCCGGCGGGTGCGGAGCGGCGCAGCGCGGCGCTGACGCGGGCCAGCAGCTCGCGCAGGCTGAAGGGCTTGGTGACATAGTCGTCGGCGCCGAGCTCCAGCCCGCGGACCTTGTCGATCTCCTGCCCGCGAGCGCTGAGGATGATGATCGGCATGGTGTGGCCGGCGTCGCGAAAGCGCTTGCACAGGTCGAAGCCGTCGGCATCGGGCAACATCAGATCGAGCAACACGAGGTCGGGCAGGCGCTGGGCCAGCGCCTGAGTCGCCTCGGCCCCGGTCGCGGCGTGCGCCACGGTGTGCTTCTCGAACTCGAGATTGTCACGCAGGCCGGCGGCGAGGTCTTTTTCGTCTTCGATGATGAGTACGTGTGCCATGGCTTAAGTCTTCACATTCAGCAGCAGCAACACCGCCACCGGGCCGAACACGATGATCGGGATTCCGGCGGCGAGCAGGGCCGACTGCGGGTCGGAAACGAGTTCGCGGGCGATGTAGCTGGTCGCAAAGAAGAGGCCGCTGGCGATCAGCGACCAACCGGCGGCGTTGATGACGTTTTGCCGCTCGCGGGTCAGGAAGAAGGGCACCGCCAGCGCCAGCAGAATAAGCTGGCTGACGGGCTCGGTGAATCGCAGGATGAGCGATTGCAGAATGGTGCCGCGATTGGGCAGTTGTTGGTTTTTGACCAGCTCGCCCAGCTCGCGCGTGCTGAGCAGATCGGACCATTCGGCCGACTGACGCAGCAGAAGTTCTTCGGGCGGGAGCGAAAAGGGCAGCGTGTCGATTGGTGTCGCGGAGAGACTATCCGCCGCGCCGCTGCCGCCGACGCGCAGCTGCGAGCCGCGATCGAGCCGCCAGACCTTGGCCTCGGCGTCCCAGACGCCGGCGTCGGCCTGCACGAGATGGACCACGCCGCTCTCGGTTTTGGCCGAAACAAACGCGATGCCGCGGAGCGTGCCGGCGGCGACGTCGAGCTGTCGCGCGGTGAGGATGTTTCCCCTGGCGTCGCGGATGCAGCGGGCGGCGCGGGCGTGGCCGGCGGTGGTGTCGTCGTGTTCGCGGGCGAGTTTGGGGGCGATCTGCGGAATCACGAACTCGCGATTGATGAAGATGACCGGGACCAGCAGCAGCGCGCAATAGCCGATCGGCACGAGCAGTCGCTGCAGCGGCATTCCGGCGGCGACGAGCGGGGTTTGCTCGTTGTTGCGGAGCATGGCGCCGAGGGCGTAGCCGGCGGAGATGGCCATGAGCGGGGCGGCGAGTTGCGAGAAATAGAGCGGGACGTTGTAGCCGTAGTAATCGATGATGGCGCGGAGCGCTTCGAGCAGCGGGACCTCGCCGTCCTTGGTGAACTCGTCGAGATTGAAGAGCAGGTCGAGCAGCACATACATGCCGACGCCGACTCCCAGGAGGATGAAGAATCCGCCGAAGAAGGATCGCATGATGTAGCGGTCGATGGTGGTGAACACGAAGCGAGCATCTCCCTTCGGGGGCGGGGCGTCAGCGCTTGACCAGTGCCCGCAATGTAAACCACTCGAACACGGCGACGCCGGCCAGGCCGCCCCACATCAGGATCACTCCCAGCGTATGCGTCGCGGCGCGATCGGCGGTCGAGTGGCCGACGAAAATCAACACCGCCACCGCCGCGCCGGGGATGCAGGAGATGCCGAATGCGGTCAATAACTGTGAGCCGCGGAAGCCCGCGCCGAGCGTGGCGGCGATCAGCACCGTCAGCAGCACGGCCAGCGCGACGGCGAAGCGGAAGTGGATCAGGGAACGGACGCGATAGTGCAGCCGACGGGCCTTGTCGATGACGCTCTTGCGCAGCTCGGCGAGCTTTTCGGGCAGGTCCATCGCGTGGTTTCGGTCGAGAATCGCCTGGGGCGGGATCTCGGCCACGGTGGCCTTGGCCGACTCGGGCACGACCAGCTTGTCGATCGGGTGCGAGTTGCGCGCCTGCGGTCCGAGCTCGCTGCCGGCCACATATTCGAGCACCGGAGCGTCGGCCGTTTCGAGCAGGCGCAGACGCAGCTCGACTTCCTCTTCGGCCATCATGTTGCCGAGCAGGTCGTTTCCGCCGGGGAGCGAGGCAGTGAGCAGTGCGCGGCCCGCGGTGAAGCGACTGAGCGCTTCGCCGTCGGCGCGGGTGCAGGCGACCTCGCAATTGGTGAGCTGCAGGCCGCTACCAGCGGCGCCGAGCGAGGCCGGTCCGAAAGAGGCGGCCTTGATTTCGTATTGGTTGCCGAGGTCGTCGGCGAGGGTGAGCGTGCCGCCATCGCTGATGGCGCGCTCGGCCGTGCGAAACGCTTCGAGGCGGACCAGCTCGTGTCGCAGACGCCGAAATTCGATCGCCACCTCGCCGCCGATCCAGGGGCGACGCAGCCAGTCGATCAGCGTGTGGAGCTCGACCAGGGAGGCGCGCGTCTTGCCTGAGATGCTGTAATAAAACGGGCCGATGGTCTGTTCGTCGAGGCTGATGGTGCCGCCGCCGGGGTCGTAGTCGTAGCCGCCTTTGACGGTGACGCTGAGCGACATCTGGTTGGTGCGGGCGTCGAACTGGCAGAAGCCCTTGTCGGCGAGGATGAATCGCTTGAGCTGGTTTTCGGGGCTGCGATGGAGATAGCGTGGGTTATCGATGATGAGGTAGGTGATGCGCGGGTCGACGTCGAAGCCCTTGGCGAGCAGCGCCTCGCGCGTGGGGCGCAGCACCTTGTTGCAGGTGATGAGGTGGCTGTCGCGGCCTTCCTTGGCGAAATCGATGAAGGCCCGCGACTCCAGCTGCGAAGCCGCGACGACGCCGATGTTGTTGCGGGCGTAGCGTTCGACGGTGCGGTAGATGCCGGGGATGAGGATGTTCGCGCCGAAGAGCGCCACCAGCGACACAAAGAGCGCCAACAGCAGGGCGGCGACCATCAGGCGATGGACGTTGATCCCCGCGGCGCGGCAGGCGTTGAGCTCGTTGTCGGCGGCGAAGCGACCGTAGGTCAGCGTGGCCGAGAAGATGGCCGCCAGGGGCATCGCCACCGTGAGCATCGCCGGTGCGATGAGGGGGGTGAGAAGCGGCACATCGGCGGCCGAGATGCCCTCATAGCGCAGCGCATTGAAGAGCGCTCCACCCATGGTCAGCAGGCCCGTCAGCGCAATGGTGGCAAGCGCGAAGGTCTTCAGCAACTCGCGCAGAATGTAGCCGTGCAGGGTGTACAGCATGGAGGCTCAGTGCGGCGGCGCAATCCGTATTTGCGCCGTTCAGTGCGCTTACGCGCGGGGCAGAGTGTAGTCGCGATGCGTGGTGGAGGGGTAGCGCCGGCGGGCCGGGGGCGGGCGACGCCGGTTTTTCCCCGGTGGGGTAGAATGGGTGAGGATCATCTGATACCGGAGGTCGACCGATGCCCTGTGGCTGTGGCCCGGAGAAATCGTGTGCAAGCAAGCCCGTGCGCGAGCACGAGGGTCCGCTCGACGAAGATCTGATTGAGGGCGAGTCGGAGGATGATGATCCGACCGATGAATGTCGACATTGCGGGGAGGAGATCCACGCGGACGCGGCGTTGTGCCCAAAGTGCAACGGCCATGACCCCTTCGCGAATCCGAACAACTCTCCGCCCAAGTACGCGCTGCCGGCTTTTCTTGTCGGTTGCGGCATGATCGTGATCTACATGCTGATCATGACGACGTAGTGATGCCGGCGCGCATGCTCGGCGCAGTGTGCCGCAGTGCGCCGATTTTGCTCGGGGGCCCCTGATTAAAAATATTCGCACGAC
>JALHOX010000111.1:5981-11290 GCA_022842805.1 Phycisphaerae bacterium
CACGACGACCGGAAATAAATTCGGCTTAACAACGTTTGTTGTTTAAGCCGCACCGGCGGCGTCTCCAGCGCGACTGAGTTTGAGGTTCGTTGTTTCCATCGCGTCCCGATGCGCGACGGCCCGCTCTTGGTTTGCGCGCATCGCGTCGCCCGTACTCACCCCGACTGAGGAGGCTCCCCGCGATGAAGTTGGAACCCACCGAAAATGTCACACTGCCACCCACCACGATCGAAGAAACACCGACCGCCGCGCCGCGCCGCGTCTCGCGCCGTTGGCTGATTGGCGGAGCGCTGAGCGCGCTGGGCGGCGGATGCGCGTCGCCCGTTAATCCGCTCGCCGCAGAGTCTGAGCTCGACACGCTGGTCGCGGGCGGCGCGCTCGGGAGCGATCCGTCGTCGCTGCCGCGCGAGGGCGGCGCCGCGGATACGCAGGCCGGCCTGCCCCCGCAGGGAATCGACGGCGGCGTCTTTTCACCGCCGGTCGATGCGGTGCTGCGGCTCGTCAATCGCATTACGTTCGGCTATTCCCGGGCCGAGTACCAGGCCGCTTCGGCGCTGGGCTATACGGCCTACCTCGAGCAGCAGCTCAATCCGCAAACGATCGACGACTCGCAGATGGCTCCGCGACTCGCGGCGTTTGACACGCTGACGATGACGTCGCAGCAGATCTTCGACACCTATCGCAACACGTCGAATGTGCCGGTGCAGCAGCTGGTACTGGCGAGCATCGTCAGGCAGACCTTTTCGAAGCGGCAATTGCTGGAGCGCATGGTCGAATTCTGGAGCGACCACTTCAACATCGACATTCTCGATGAGCAATGTCGATTTCTGAAGCTTGCAGATGATCGCGACGTGATCCGCGTTCACGCCCTGGGCAAGTTCCCGGATCTGCTGCGGGCCAGCGCCCGCAGCGCCGCGATGCTCTTTTACCTCGACAATTACATCAATGTCGCCGGCTCGGCTCAGGAGAACTACGCCCGCGAGGTGTGCGAGTTGCACACGATGGGCGTGAACGGCGGCTACACCCAGCAGGACGTGCAGGAGATCGCGCGTTGCTTCACGGGCTGGACCTTTCGCGGTGGCGCGTCGGGGCAGTTCGGCACGTTTTTCTTCAACGCCGCTCAGCACGACAACGGCCCCAAAACGGTGCTCGGAGTGTCGATTCCGGCCGGCGGCGGAGTGAATGACGGCGAGGCGGTGATCTCGATCCTCGCGTCGCACCCGAGCACGGCGAACTTCATCGCCCGCAAGCTCACGGCGCTGTTCCTGGGCTACAACCCCGACCCGTCGCTGGTGGCGCGCGTGGCGCAGACCTATGCCGCCACGAACGGCGACATCAAATCGATGCTGCGCGTCATCCTGGATCGCAAGCCGATTACGCAATTGCTGACGCCCAAGCTCAAGCGGCCAACGCATCACATGGCGGCGCTGCTGCGGGCGATGAATGCAATCGTCACCAATCCGCAGCCGCTGGCGACGCGGCTCGATCGCATGGGCCAGCGCCCGTTTCACTGGCCGGCGCCCAACGGATATCCGGATTCGCTGGGGGCCTGGGGCAGCAACCTGCTCCCGCGTTGGCAGACCGTGGTGGACCTGATCGAAAACCGCGTCAGCGGCACCCAGATCGATGCGTTTGGACTGTTCGAAAGCCAAGGCGGAACGGCCCCCGGTCAGGCCGGCCGCGCGATCAATCGCCTGCTTACCGGCGGCGCGCTAAGCGCCGCGGCCGAAGCCGCGATTCAGTCGGTTTACGACGCACCAACCGGCAGCCAGCTCGGCCGCACGCGCGACGCATTCGGCGTGGCGGCGTCGATGCAGGGCTATCAGTGGTATTAACGCGCCGCGGGCTATCGCCCCTGCGCAGTCGCGAGAGCACGCTCCCACCGCAAGGTGCGGCGTCGCCCGCGATCCGGCCGACCATCCAACACTCGCAATACAAAGGTTTTTGCCAATGTCCCATCGCATCGCTCGTCCTTGCGGATGTCTCGAGTATTCCCAGCTTTCACGCCGCGGCTTTCTGGGCACATCGGGTGCGGCCCTCGCCGCTGCCGCCATTCCCGCCTGGTTGCCGAAAGTGGTCCTCGCCGGCGACGCCACCAGCCGCGATTCGCTCGTCGTAGTTTTTCTGCGCGGCGGCATGGACGGTCTGACCGCCGTCGCGCCCTATGGCGACCCCAATTACTACGCGCCCGATCTGCGTCCCGCGCTGGCGATCGCGCCCCCCGGCAGCGCCAACGGCGCCATCGACCTGAATGGGTTCTTCGGCTTTGCTCCGGCGCTCGCCCCGCTGCTGCCGGCCTATCAGGCGGGCGATCTCGCGGTCATTCACGCCACCGGCTCGCCCGACCCGACGCGCTCGCACTTCGACGCCATGAGTTACATGGAGTTCGGCATTCCGTTGCAGCCTCTCAACACGGTCAGCGGTTGGCTGGCGCGGCATCTGCTCTCGGTGCCGCCGCTCGCCGCCAACAACCCGCTGCGCGGCGTCATGGTCGACGACCTGTTGCCGCGCTCCCTGGCGGGCGCGCCGAACACGCTGCCGATCGCCGACCCGGCCGGATTCTCATTTCCGGGCCGATCGATCAGCGCTCAGATTCGGGCCGGCGTAATCGACGCCGACTACCTCGATGCAACGCAGCCGCTGGCCAGCGCGGCGATGAACACGATCGACACGATCGACCTGCTGCAGACGATCGATTTCGCCAACTACCTGCCCGCCAACGGCGCGGTCTATCCCACCAGCGGCTTTGGCATGGCGCTCAAGAGCATCGCGGCGCTGCTAAAGGCCGATGTGGGCGTCGAAGTGGCGGAGGCCGATCTGGGCGGCTGGGACACGCACGCGCAGCAGGGGCCGCTGACCGGAGAGCTGGCCGGGCTCATGACGGATCTCGCCGGTTCGCTGGCCGCCTTTCACCTCGACATGCAAGCTCGTCTCGGAAACGTAACCCTGGTCGTCATGTCGGAATTCGGCCGCCGCGCCGACCAGAACAGCAGCCTCGGCACCGACCACGGCCACGGCAACTGCATGTTCGTCCTGGGCGGCAACGTCGCCGGCGGGCGCGTCATCGCCGATTGGACGAGCGGAGAGCTGCTGCACCCCGATCTGCTCTACGGCGGCGACAGCCTGGCGGTCACGATCGACTATCGCGACATCCTGGCCGAGATCCTCCAGACGCGCCTGCAAAACAACGCGCTGGACGTCGTATTCCCGAACTACACGCCGACGTTTCGCGGCGTGATCGGCTAGCGGGCCGCCGCGCGCCGCGCCATCGCTGTTATTCTGCGCAGGAAGCGGCACGTGTGTGCGGGCCCGCCGGTGTTCGCGGAAATCGATGATGCAGACCCAACTCAGCGACGAGCAGCTTCTGGAGCGGCTCGTCGCTTTTTCGATCGTTCACCCCCAGAGCAGCGAGCCGATCGCGGCCTTCCTCCAGCAATACGCCCACGCGCACGGCGTCTGGCAACTGCGTCAGGTCTACAACGAAGACGCCGCGGCGCAGGTCAACCTGCTGATGGCGCGCGGGCCGTTGGAGGCGGCGGGTGGGCTGGTGCTTTCGGGGCATATGGACGTCGTTCCGGCGGTCGAGCCCGACTGGGCCAGCGATCCATTCGAACTGAGCGCACGCGACGGGCGGCTGTACGGGCGCGGCACGAGCGACATGAAAGGCTTCGTGGCGCTGGCGCTCAACGCGCTGGCCGAGCTCGACGAGAGCGAGCTGCGCGCGCCGCTCATGCTTCTGATCACCAGCGAGGAAGAGATCGGAACCGTCGGCGCGGCGCACTTCGCCGCGAGCTACCCGACGATGCACGACGTGCCGCGGCTGCCGCCGACCTGCCTGATCGGCGAACCGACGCTCTTCAGCGCTGTAAGGCAAGGCAAGGGGCACCTGAAGCTGCGCGTTAGCGCCAAAGGCAAGCCGGCGCATAGCGGGCTGCCGCACCTGGGCGATAGCGCCATCGCGCATGCGGTCGCGGCATTCGCGGCGTTGCGCGGGGTCGAGGCAGAGTGGAAGCAAAAGCCCCCGCCGTCGGCCGCGCTCTTTCCGGAGTGCCCATATGCAACGCTGAATGTCGGCACGATTCAAGGCGGCGCCGCGGTGAATATCGTGCCCGCGTCTTGCGAAATGAACGTCGGCATCAGGCTCTTGCCGGGGCAGAAATCGCCCGACGCGATCAGCGACGTACAGCGGGCGCTCGACGGCCTGCCCGAGCCCACGCGCCGGGCGCTCTCGCTCAGCGTCATCGGAGATACGCCGCCCCTGGGGCGCGGGTCGGCGGACGCGTTGTATCGAGCGCTCTGTCAGCAGAGCGGACAGACGAGCGAGGCGGGCGTGGCCTACGCCACCGATGCCGGACCCTTGCAATCGCTCTTCGAGGAAAGCGTGATCTGGGGCCCGGGCGACATCACACGGGCGCACAAGGCGAACGAGTTCATCGAGCGCGAGGAGATGCGGATCGGGGCCGAGCGGCTGCGCCAGATCATTCAACGATTCTGCATCGACGGAGTGGACGCGTGAGCGGCGGATTGCGACAGATCGCGGCCGAGCGGACCTATGTCGACGGCGCCTTTCGGGCAAATGTCGCGGTGGTCATCGACGACGCGGGCATGATTCGTTCGGTCGGAGCGCCCCAGGCGAACCTGTCCACGTTGGCGATGGCGCGGCGGGCGCTGCTGCCGGGCTTCGTGAATGCGCACAGCCACGCGTTTCAGCGCGGGCTGAGAGGCCTGGGCGAGGAGTATCCGGCCGGGCAAGGGGATTTTTGGACGTGGCGCGAGGCGATGTACGCGCTGGTGGAGCGGTTGTCCGCCGATGAGTTTGAAGCGCTCTGCGTCAGCGCGTTCGATGAAATGCTCGACGCGGGCATCACGACCGTGGGCGAGTTTCACTATTTCCACCATGCCGCCCCGGCGGCACTCGACTTCGCGCTCGATGCGCGCGTGTTGGCGGCGGCGCAGCGCACCGGCATTCGCATCGTGCTGCTGCAGAGCTATTACCGAACGGGCGGATTTGGGCAGCCGTTGGCGGGCGGTCAGCGGCGTTTCGCGACGCCGGCGGTGGAGCCGTTTTTCAGGCATCTGGAGTCGCTGGCGACGTTGTGCGATGGAGACTTGCGGCGAATCGGACTCGCGCCGCACAGTCTGCGTGCCGTTCCGCCGGAGGATCTGCGGCGGCTGTTCGCCGCGGCGCGGGAGCGCGGCTGGCGCGTGCATATGCATCTGGAAGAGCAGCAGCGCGAGGTGAGCGACTGCGAGGCAGCGTGGGGCAGGCGGCCGATGCGCTGGGCGCTCGACGAACTGCCGATCGACGA
>JALHOX010000112.1:0-2494 GCA_022842805.1 Phycisphaerae bacterium
ACTCCCAACCAACTGCCTCTCTCGTTTGAGCCTGCGAGCGCCGCCGCAAAGTTCGAACGGGCCGACGATAAGACCGTCGGCGTCCATCGCGTCTCGATCGATTCGGCGAGCCTCGTCATCCCACAGAGCGGCGACGCGTTGCCGCAGACGACGACGATCAAAGCCGCCATCCAACTCGTGCGCGAAGGCGCCGCCGATCGAAGCACCCAGTGGACGGCGACGATCCCGGTCGAACAGGCGATCCTGCCCTCGATCAACGGCTGGTGGATTGCGGGCCCGTTCGAGGCCGACGCCGCGAAAACACGCGATTCGGCGATGTCGGCACTGACGAAGCTCGACACGACGCAAACCTGGCCCGGCCGCGACGGCAAACCGGCCAAGTGGCATCGCATAGTGCGGAAGGTCGACGCAACGACCGACCTCACGAGCGAGTACTTCGTGAATTTCCGCGATGTCTTCGGCTGGCGGCCCGACAACGCCTGCGCTTATTGCGTCGTCTTCATCGACGCGCCCACGGCGCAACCCGCACAGCTCGCCCTCGGCAGCGACGACGGCGTCACGATCTGGCTCAACGGCGCGCAGGTCTATCAGAAGATCGTCGGCCGCCCCTACACCTCGCGCTCCGACCGCGCGCCGATCGAGCTCAAGCGAGGTCGCAACGCGCTGGTGCTGCGAATCGATCAGGGCACCGGCGACTGGGGCTTTGGCGTACACGTGGAGACGATGGACGGTCGCCCGTTGCCTGGAATCACGACGAAGCTCGACTAACGCCCACGGGCAAATGGCGAAGCGCGAGTGCAGAGTGTCGAGTTGAACACCAGCGCGTCTCGCAGGTCCGTTTTTGTCAGAAATCTATCGCCGACATCTGGTTGGCGAGTAATATCGTTTTGCTGAAGCAGCCGAACGCCGCCGGTCACAGTTCCGGCGGCGGCGGGGAACCCAACTGCGTCGGGTGCGGCCAGTCCGCACCGGGCGCCGGGGCGAATTCGGCGATGTCGCCGAACGCGGATCAAGCACCGCGAGCCCGTCAGCTAACCTCGCAGGCATTTGCTGGAGTTTCCGCCATGCGGCCTAAGCCCCCTCCCTAAGCGTTTGCGCGCTGACAACCCAGCCTTTTCCAACCCCACATCGCCTCTAAATGCGGTGCGGGGCGGCTCTGTGTTTTCTCGAGCCTGAATCAACCCCCGCGTGGTTTGCCGCGCGGCGGGCGTCGCGCTGTCGCCGCGCTGAGCGACGCGCGCGACGCGAGTTGTCTCCTTTCTTTGCGAGAGCAAAGTGCAAAAAGCAGAAAGGAACGCCGATGGCGAAAACCGAATTCTACGATGCGGCGGTGGCGATGGGTTTCTACGGTCGCGACGAAGGCGGCCTGCACGGCAAGAAAGATTACGCCCGAAAGTTTTGGGAGGACACGAGCAGCAAGCTGATGCTGCGGCCCGCGCTCGAAGCGCTGCTGCGACAATCCCCCAGGGTGCGGGTCGTCGATCTCGGCTGCGGCAGCGGCGAAGGGCTTCATTTGATCACGCATGTGCCGGTGTCCAACGCCGTTCGCCAGCGCGACCGCACATTCGTGGCCGGTGAAGAAAATCTCGGTTGCTACATCGGCGTCGACATTTCCGCCGGCATGGTCGCGCAGGGGCGGCGCAACTTCGCCGATCGACCGTTCGTGCGATTCGAGCAGGCCGACCTCGCGCGCGGCTTTCCGTTGACCGAAGAGCCGAGCTTTGATCTCTATTTCTCGTCGTACGGATCGTTCTCTCACCTGAGCGAGGTCGAGCTGACGCGCCTGGTCGGCGACATCGCACGTCATACCGACAAGCCCGCCTTTGTCGTGCTCGATCTGCTCGGTCGCTTTTCGCCCGAGTGGCCGCAGTATTGGACGCGCGGCAGCGGTGAGTTTCTCGAATACCACATGGGGTATCTGGTCGATCGTGCGGCGGTGGCCGAAGTGGAGCGATTTCGATGCACGTTTTGGAGCGGAGACGACGTGCGCCGCGTCGCCACACACGCAAGCGAGCAGGCCGGTGTTGCGGTCCGCGTCTGCGACCTGCGCGACCGGTCGATCCTGATCGGGCGGCACATGGAGATGGGCACCTTCAACGCCACGCCACGCCCCTATCGATCGTTGATCAATCAGCTTTTTCATCAGGACTATCGCTCGGATCTGTCCAACCTGATCGCCGATCTGCCGATGCTCGACAGCTTTCGGCTGACGCACGGAACGCAGGCGGCGCGCATCGACGGCTACTGTCGCGATTGGAACGTCGTCGTGCGGCTCGTGCGATCGCTCATGGATCGCGACGACGCCGCGGTGCGAGGCGCGATCGAGTCGTCGTCCGGCATGTTGGCCGACGACCTGCGCATGCTAGCCTGGCTCCACCGCAACGCCGATCGATTTCCGGTGGTGGATTTCTGGGCGAGCGTGATGGGACCGCAGGTGGCGTGCGTGCTGCGCAATCTCGAATGCTCGCTGCCTGAGGGGCTGGGTTGCGGACAC
>JALHOX010000112.1:2504-11206 GCA_022842805.1 Phycisphaerae bacterium
TGGCGCTGCTGGCGGTGCGCGGGGCCGAACGGCTGCTGGCGACCTAAGCCGCAAGGAACGTCGCGGGTTTGGGGCGGCGCGCCACCATGCGGAGCGGCTTTCGGCGCTCCGCCCTCCCGCAGGAGGCCGACGGCGTGCGGGGACGACGGATGTCACTCCTGTTGCGATGCGCGTTACTATTCGCGACAGCTTTCGGCGTCATCAACACGAGTTCCTGCGGAGAGATCGTTCATGGTCATCGGCGTGCCCAAGGAAGTGAAGTCGGATGAGTATCGCGTCGCCGTCGTGCCGGCGGGCGTAGAGCAATTGCGTCGTTCCGGGCATACGGTGCTGGTGCAGCGCGGCGCGGGCGTGGGGTCGGGCATGGTCGACGATGAATACGCGGCGCTGGGGGCCGAGATCGTCGCCTCGGCGGACGAGGTGTGGGCCCGTGCCGATCTGATCTGCAAGGTGAAGGAGCCCCTCGCTCAGGAGATCAAGCACATCCGTAAGGGGCAGGTGGTCTTCACCTATTTCCACTTCGCCGCCAGCCGCGAGCTGACAGTCGGCTGCCTCAATTCGGGCTGCGTCGCGATCGCGTATGAGACGATCGAGGACAAGACCGGTCGCCTCCCCCTGCTGACGCCGATGAGCGAAGTCGCCGGCAAGATGAGCATTCAGGAAGGTGCGAAGTATCTCGAAAAGCCGATGGAGGGCCGCGGCATCCTGCTGGGCGGCATCCCGGGCGTCGAGCCGGCCAACGTCCTGATCATCGGCGGCGGCGTGGTCGGCACGGCGGCGGCGAAGGTCGCGGCGGGCTTGGGCGCGAATGTGTTCATTCTCGACACCAACCTCGACCGCCTGCGCTATCTCGACGACGTGATGCCCGCCAACGTGACCACGCTGTACAGCACGCCCGAGGCGATTCGTCGGCATCTGGCCGAGGCGGACCTGGTGGTCGGTGCTGTGCTGGTGCCGGGCGCCAAGGCGCCCAAGCTCGTGCCGAAGAACTACCTCACGCTGATGAAGCACGGCGCGGTGATCGTCGACGTGGCGGTCGATCAGGGCGGTTGCGTTGAGACGATCAAGCCGACGACGCACTCGAACCCCACCTACGTGGTCGACGGCATCGTCCACTACGGCGTGGCGAACATGCCCGGCGCGGTGGGGCGTACGAGCACGTTTGGCCTGACGAACGCCACGATCTCCTATTTGCTGAAGCTTGCGAACGAGGGCTATCAGAAGGCCTGCGCCGCCGACCCCGGCTTTGCGCTGGGCATCAACATGGCCCACGGCAAGGTGACGTATAAGCCCGTGGCGGAGGCGTTTGAGCTGCCCTATACGCCGTGGACGGCGTAGTTTCGAGTTGCGGGTGCAGAGTGTCGAGTTGAAGAAGGGGCGCTTCGGCGATTTCTTCAACTCATCACTCTGCCCTCGAAACTCGACACTCGCCGCCGCCGCCGCTGGGATTGTCAATTTTTGTCCCGCCGTCCCCGGCAGCGGCGCGATCGGCGTACGCTTTTGATGAGCGGATAATTTGCGGGCATCCGGCCCGCATTTGCCCGGCGAGATTCGAAACAGACTTTCCGCCATCGCCTTGACCGACTTCGAGCGAGTTCGGGAGCTGCATGAACAAGTGGTTGCTGTTGCTGGTGTTTCTGCTGATCGGGGGCTTCGGCTGGTACTACGTCCGCACGAATGTCCGCATGCCCGCGCCGTGGCAGCAGCCCAAGTTCGGCGACGTGACGCGCGGCGACATCCGCGTGCCGATCACGGCGTCGGGGCTGATTCGGCCCAATCAGGAGATCGAGATCAAGCCGGAGGCGTCCGGGCGCGTGATCGAAGTTCCCGTCGTCGCGGGCAAGTTTGTGAAGACCGGCGACACGCTCGTCGTGCTCGATCCCGAAGATGAACAACGCAGCGTCGACCGCGCGGCGGCGGACGTCGAGCGGCTTTCGCTGCAGGTCGCGCAGGCAAGCAACGCGATCGAGACCGCGTCGGCACAGGTCGAAATCGCGAAGGCGGCGGTCGAAGAAGCAAAAGCCACCATCGCAATTCGCGAAGCGGATCTGGCAAGCGTGAAGGCCCGCGCAGAACGGTTGGACTCGAGCGTGCTCGAGCAGACTACGTCCGAATCGCAATTGCGCATCGCAAGGGCCAGCTCCTCGCGCGCCGAACAACAACTGATCACGCAGACCATCGCATTGCGCGACGCCGAGAACAGCAAGAAGATTCAGGAAGAACTGCTCAAATCCGCGGAGACCACGCTCGGCGACGCCAAAGAGCGGCTGGCGGAGACGAGGATCGTCGCGCCGGCGGACGGCATCGTCACCGCGGTCAACGTTCGCGTCGGAAACGTCGTGCAGTCGGGCACGCAGAGCTTTACCGGCGGAACGGTCCTGGTCTCGCTCGCCGACGTCTCCAGCAAAATCGTCATCGCCCGCGTCGACGAATCTGACTACGGCCGCGTGCTCGATATCTCGCCCGTCGACTCGATGCCCGAGATGCCCGGCCTGCGCGAAGCGGCGGCGACCGAGGCGGAGCGCCTGAAGACCCGCACAGGCGACGTCCTGCTCAATGTCGACGCATTCACCGAAAAGCGCTTTAAGGGCCGCATTCAGCGCGTTGAGCCGCAAGGCAAGCTGAATGTTGGCTCGTCGATCATCCAATACGACGTTTACGTCGAGGTGACCGATCCGGAGGTCTACAAGCTTCCGCTCGGATCGCAGGCCCAGGTCGAGTTCACGGTGGAGAGCGCCAGCGGCGTGCTCCGCGTGCCCAGCGAAGCGGTGAAGGCCGAGGCCGGGCAAAAGGGTGTCTGGGTGAAAACGCCGCCGCCGCCCGGGTCGCCGGATGAGGCCGGCAAGCGATTCGTTCCGTGCCAGTTTGGGATTACGGACGGCGAGTTCACCGAGGTCGTGCGTACCCTGGGCGATGAAAAGCTGACCGAGGCGGAAAAGGTCTACACCAAGCTGCCGCCGGAAGAAGATGGCGATGACGACTAGCTCCACCGGCAGGAACGCGCGCGATCGGAGCCTGTCATGGCGCTGATCGAAATCCGCGGACTCGCCAAAGAATACAAAATGGGGCCCGTGACGGTGAACGCCCTGAACGGCGTCGACCTCGACATCGAGCGCGGCGAGTTTGTCGCCATCACGGGCGCTTCGGGCAGCGGCAAGAGCACGATGATGCACCTCATCGGCTGCCTCGACCGCCCGACGCGCGGCTCGTACATCCTCAACGGTCGCGACGTCAGCCGCATGAGCGATCGCGAACTGGCGATTATCCGCAATCGCGAAATCGGCTTCGTCTTTCAGACGTTCAACCTGATTCAGCGCACGTCTGCGATTGAGAATGTGGCCGTGCCGCTCTTTTACGCCCGCAAGCTCGGCACGCGCGGACTCGCCATGGAAGCACTGACCCGCGTCGGGCTGGAGAAGCGCGCCCATCACAACCCCAACGAGCTCTCCGGCGGCGAGCGGCAACGCGTCGCGATCGCCCGCGCGATCGTGAACAAGCCGTCGCTCGTCCTGGCCGATGAGCCGACGGGAAACCTCGACTCGCGCACCGGCGAGCAGATCATGGGCGTGTTCCACCACCTCAATGAACAGGGCGTGACGATCGTGCTCGTCACCCACGAACCCGACGTCGCGATGCAGGCCCGCCGCGTGGTGCAAATGCGCGACGGCCGCGTCCTGCGGGATGCGCCGACCAGCGAGGTCTATGGCGATCGCGCGGGTCAGCGGTTGAAGGTCGGCGAAAATGTGGTGACGGGGTGAATGGCGAATAGCGAATTGAGATGCAGAATGCAGACGGCGGGGGCATGCCCCGGCGCCACAGGACAAGGCTCTGCCTTGTTCTTTTTCTTTTAGGTCGTCAGCTCGCGTCCGTGCAAGCTGAAAGCTTGCGCTACGGCCGCTTGCGACCCAACCGCTCGCGCAGTTCGTTCACTTCGTTGATCGGTCTCTCGCAGACGTAACTGCGACAGATGTAGGCCGTGGGTTTGTTTGCCTGCATCGGCCGATCGCGCAACAGCGGCCATGTCGTCGATGAATCCGTCGCGGCTGCCGCCCACATCAACGCCCGGTTTGGCAGATACGTCGCGTGGATCACGCGCAGCATTTCGCGCGTCGCCGCGTCTTCGCGCGGGCCGATCAGGGCGATTTCGGTTGCGCCGTGGGTCGCGAAGTCGAATCCGCTCAGGAATCGCTCGGCCCCCTGCGGCGCAGCGGCAACGAGCGGCGTGAAGGCGGAGATCAACTTCTCGCCGCGCCGCTGATAAACCGCGTCGCCCGTCAGCGTCGCCAGCCGCAACAGATTCATCAGCATCATCGAATTACCCGACGGCGTCGCCCCATCGCTCAGGTCTTTGGCGCGCGTGATCAACTGCTCGTGATCGTGCGGCGACTGGAAGTAGCCCCCCTGCTCGTCATCCCAATGCCAGCGGTCGGCCGCCGCCTGCAGTTCGAGCGCCCGCCGCAGCCATCGCTCATCAAATGTCGCCTCGAACAGCTCGATGCAGCCTTCGATCATCGCCGCATAGTCGGCGAGGAACGCGACCGAAAGCGTGCGTCCGCCGCGCCAGGCGCGCAACAGCCGACCATCGCGCAACTGCCGGGTGAAGATGAAATCAGCGGCGCGGCTTGCGGCATCGACATAGCGCGGCTCGTCGAGCTGCGCCCCGCCGCGCGCCAGGCTCGAGATCATCAGCCCGTTCCACTCGGCGAGGATCTTGTCATCCAGCCCTGGCGCGACACGCTTTTCGCGCGCCGAGCGCAACAACGCCCGCCCGCGCTCGATCCGAGCGCGCAGCTCGTCGACCGAAACATGCAGCAGCTTCGCCGCCTGCTCCTCGGTATGAACGACTCGCAGCACGCTTTTCACGACATCCGGCTCGTGAGGGTCGCTCCAATTACCCGTGTCGCTGAGGTCGAACCATGTGCAGACCGCCTCAGCGACCGGGGGCTCGCAGATCGCGCGGACCTCGGCCTTCGTCCAAACGTAGTACTTGCCCTCGATGCCCTCGCTATCCGCGTCGCGCGTGCTGTAAAAGCCGCCCTCCGGCGACTGCAGGTCGGCCAGGACGTAGTCGAAGATGCCGCGCGCGGTTGCGGCGAGGGGTGAAGGGGTGGAGGGGTAAAGGGGCAGTGCGTTGGTTGCATGTGCTGCGGGGGTGCCACGGCTCGGCGAGCCGTGCGCTTCGGTTGGCGCAGGCGCGTTCGATGTGCCGAGCGAGGCGGTCCGCACAGCAGACCCTGCCGGCTCGCCGAAGTACGCCGATGCGTCGAGATACATGCGACTGACGAGCGCCTGGTCGTAAAGCATCTTCTCGAAGTGCGGAACGTGCCACTCCACGTCGGTGCTGTAGCGCGCGATGCCGCCTGCCAGGTGGTCGTAAATGCCGCCACGCGACATGCGATCCAGCGTCAACCGCACCGCGTCTTCCATGCGTCGTCGCCCCGGGTCGTCGGCTTTCAGCCGTCGCGCGCTGCGCAGCATGAGGTCGATCGCCATGTGCGGCGGAAACTTGTTCGTCCCGCCGCCGCTCATGCCGCCATGAACCGAATCGAAACGGCGCGCCAGCGCGTCGGCCAGGCGATCGATCAAATCGGGCGCGAGCGCCGCAGGAGCCGAGTCGCTCGCGCTGGGGCTCGACATCTCGCGAATGGCGTTGGTCAACTCCTCGCTTTGCGCGATGAGCTGCGCTCGCTCCGGCGAAGCCCAGAGTTCGCCGATGCGCTCACAGACCTGCCGAAACCCGGGCCGGCCCCAGCGCGACTCCGGCGGGAAATAGGTGCCCGCGAAAAACGGTCGGCCGTCGGGGGTCAGCCAGACGCTCATCGGCCAGCCGCCTTGTCCCTGGTTCATGAGCTGCGTGGCCTGCATGTAAATGTCGTCGAGGTCGGGACGCTCCTCGCGATCGACTTTGATGTTGATGAAGTGGCGGTTCATCACCGCGGCCACCGCATCGCTCTCAAAGCTCTCATGCGCCATGACATGGCACCAATGACACGCGGCGTAGCCGATGCTCAGAAAGATCGGCTTGTCCTCCGCTTTGGCCCGGGCCAGCGACTCGGCGTTCCACTCGTGCCAGTCCACCGGGTTGCTTGCGTGCTGCAACAGATACGGGGATGTGGCGAGCGTGAGGCGATTCTGCTTCGCGGGCTGCGAGCTGCTGCGTGTCGACGCGGGTTGCATGGACAAATCCTCCGAGGCGGCAGCGAAGATCGGCGCAAGCGCGACCCACGCGATGATCAAATGCGGTGCAATGAAGCGATGCGCTGCATGCGCGCGGCGCCGGGGCGGCGTCACCGCGCGAGCGGAAGGCCGCGGCTCGACGAAAGAAGCAGAAGACCGCGGCAGTTCCCCTCGGCTTCCGCCTTGCTCCGTCGCTTCTTCCCGTCCGACACTCACGCCCGCGAATCCCAAGTCGGGTCAGCGACGCCCGACTTCGCGTTTTGATAGCGGGCACAGACAAACAGCGCGTCCGACAATCGATTGAGATAGGCCACGATGTGCTCACCCACCGGCTCGCGCTCCGCCAGCAGCAGGACCTCGCGCTCCGCCCGGCGACAGACCGTGCGGGCGACATGAAGCTGCGCCGCGCCGAGCGTGCCGCCCGGCAATATGAAATTCTCCAGCGCGGGCATGCTCTCATTGAGACGATCGATCAGCGCCTCAAGTCCGTCGATGTGCCGCTGCTCGATCTTCGGCACGGGCATCGTGGCCTTGTCCGCCTCGGGCACGCACAAATCAGACCCGGCGTGAAACAACTCGTTCTGCACGCGCCGCATCGGCGCTAGCAGGTCGGCCACCAGGCCGCTCGCCAGCGCCACGCCAAGCTGCGAGTTCAGCTCGTCCAGCGTTCCATAGGCGCAAATGCGTTGCGAAGTCTTCGGCACGCGCGTGCCCGTCCCAAGTCCGGTCGTACCGTCGTCGCCGGTTCGGGTGTAGATGCGGGTGAGGCGAGGCATGGGGACGCTCCGATCGAAATTTCCAGCGGCGAGGAAGGCCGGTGAGACGGCGCCGCCGTCAAACGGTGAACCCCAGAGACGCGAACTCGCACGCGGAGGCAGCGACTCCGCCGAATCCCTGGTTCACTCTCGCACCGGTTCACGCAACGCAACACGGTTTCTCTGTTTCACGCCGGCTACGCCAACGCCCACGCATTCTAGGACCGCCCTCCGGATTTCGCCGCGATTCGCACCTAAATTGGCCGCGGCCCTCGCGCGATTCGTAGGCTTCTCTTGGCAATCTGGGTAACAGCTCGCAGACCCCGCGGCGAACGGTACGCCGTCGACGGGCGCGACACGACACCGATTTCACCGCGAGGTCACACCGATGGACGGCAACTGGAAGAAATCATTTCTGGATCGCCTGAATCAGGCGCAGACCAACTGGGTCCGCGAGTTCGAGGAGTCGGTCGAAAAGGCCGTCGGCCCCGCTTTCGACGAGATGCGCGGCTTCCTCGCCGAAAACGGTTTCCGCGTTTCCAAGCCGCTACGCGAAGAGGGCCGCCGCTCCTTCAAGTTTGAGCTGGCCGAGAACGCCTATCTGCTCGTGCTCTTCCGCTCGGCCGGCATCGGCGAGTTCGAGATTCGGGCCGAGTGCTTCGTGCCGGGCCAGCAGCCGCTGCTGACCAAGGCCATCGCCCGCAACAAGGACCTCAACCCAACCTGGGCCCAGCAGCAGTTCGAAACCGCGCTGGACAACTTCGTCGGCCTGCTCGCCGGCGAACAGATGGAAGCGCCGCAGGAAGAACTCGTCGGCGTCTGACGCGCGACGATCTACGCCGTAGCCCCGCAACGGGCTTCAGGCTTCATGTGTCAGGGTAGGGCTCGTGAGCGGGTCTTGCCCTGACACATCTCACGTCTCGCCAGATACGTCTGTACGCCGACGGGCAACCGCGCTTCATCGCGTTCCGCCCGATTCAATCCGACCCGCCTTTGAGTTAAAATGCCCGGCAGAGGGCAACGCATGTCGGCCGGCGAACGCACCTATCAGCCCGGAGAGTTCATCGACGCGCCGCTGCGCAACTACCTCGCGCAGCTCGCCTCCGAGACGCCGACGCCCGGCGGCGGAAGCTGCGCTGCGCTGGTCGCGGCGTTGGCGGCGGGGTTGGGGGAGATGGTCGCCGCCTTCACTGTCGGCCGGGCCAAGTTCGCGGCCGTCGAGCCCGACGTCCGCATCATTCGCGAACACCTGGGCCAGGCTCGCGAGATGCTGCAGCGCCTCATCGATCAGGATGCCGAGGCCTACGCCGGCCTTTCCGCCGCGTTCAAGCTCGACCGCACCGACCCCCTGCGTGGCGGCAAGATTCAATCGGCTGCGGCGATCGCCGCCGGTGTGCCCTTTCAGACCGCGGTGCTGGCGCGGCGCGTCGGCTCCGATTTGCAGACGCTGCAATCGATCGCCAATCCCAATCTCATCACCGATGTGAAAGCGGGTCTGGCCTTCGCACAAGCCGCATTTTCCGCGGCGATCGCCAACACGCAGGCGAATCTGCCCTACATGGAATCGCGCGACGCGGAGCGCATGCGCGGCGAGCTGCGGGCCATCGGCGTCGGCTGATGGTCTCTTCAGCTCGAAACTCGGCCCTCGCAACCCGCTGCTAGCCCGTCAGCCCCGCCACAAACGCCCCGATATCCCCGACGCTCACCACGCCGTCGCCATTGACGTCGGCGGCGAGGATGTTGCAGCCCGGATTGACGAACGCGTACGCA
>JALHOX010000113.1 GCA_022842805.1 Phycisphaerae bacterium
ATATATGGAACGCGGTGTTCCAGTGTATGTGCTGCGAGAAGCAGGCGGAAGTCCAGCTATGACCCTGATACAGTATAGCGGGTAGTACACGCGCGACTATGGTTGCGTCGTATGTAGTTCCCAGAGGCGTGCTACAGCACGATATTGAAGGCCGTGATTAAAGAACATTGAGTACAGTAGATGCAATGGCAGCATTGGGTATGGTACGGTGCTCGTGGTACAGTCGCTGAAGCCTCTCTGTTCTTATCGCTTCTCAGCGAAGCCTGGATGTTGACTGCTGCCGCGTTTTTCAGCTCCTACAGCTACACTCTCAGCCCCTACGGCCAGCGTGAATTCATGGACGAGTCTGTAGGGTGGGCCGTGCCCACCTTTTCGGGCTATAGGTCGCCCAGGACCGTGATCTCGACGGGCCGGGTGGCACACGTCGACGGCGCCACCCGGCCCACGCGCCGCACGGCTCGGGCCGCCGCGGTAGTCAGAATCGGCCGGCGGCCGACGGTGACGACCGTAAAAAAATAGCTTGCACCGCGGACGCGCCATCGGCGATACTCGGGCATGGGAGAAAATCGTAGCGAAGTCCTCGGCTCGGGCAAGACACTGCGTGCGCGGGGCCGAAGTTGTCGCGGGCCGAATGGTGGGCACGGCCCACCCTACGAACTCTACGGTTATCGAATGGTCGGAAGGACTTGCGAAGCAGGCACATGCAGTTGCGCGTGCCTTTTTAGTGGTAGTCCGTGCCTTTCTCGTACATGCAGCTGCCCTGACAACTGGGCGTAGCGATTATTCTGATATGATTGACGACGGCAACCGGCAAGGCCGCAGAGTACTGGACGAAAGGATTGTCTATGATGGTTGTCACTGGTTTGCGGTCCCTGTGCTGCATTACAATTGTTGTGTGCTTAGTTGCCTATTGCGGGTTGAGCTTTTTTCGCAAAGCAATAACAGGAGTGATTGGCTTGCCAGGATCAGGTGCCGCATGGTATTCGATCGATAGGAAGTCGCTTGCAGTTCATGCCCTGGTCATTTCGCTGACATCTGCAGACGAACGCGAAGCTGCAATAAAGTTCGTTCGCGCAATGGAATCGCTCGGAATCGTGAGAAAACAAAAAAGCTTATATGTGAAGCGGCCAATCGGCGCTTTGTTGGCAATAGATATTCCAGTGCGCGATATCATCTTGTGGATAATGGTTGGAGCAGTATCAACGCTAGCAATCATCAGGGCGTTGGTCCGGCCGCGCCTTGGCTTTCATTGCACGCACTGCAGCTATGATCTTCGCGGGTCGCCTGCGAGGTGTCCTGAGTGCGGAACCAGCGGCGCTTGCATGATTGCTCAAGCGCCGACCACACGGCGTATACTATAGTGGGCCGTGCCCACCTTTTCGGGCTATAGGTCGCCCGGGACCGTGATCTCGACGCCGGATGCGCTCGTCCAGTCCGCTGCGAGCCAGCCGTTGCGCAGGTGGCGATGCACGCTCGACCACGGCCCGCCGTGCGGGTGGCGGACGTAGCCGTGCTTGACCGGGTTCATGTGAATGTAGTCGCGATACGCGAGCAACCCGGGTTCGTCGCGGATCAGGTGCTCCCAATATCGCCGCTGCCAGACGCCCCGCTCGCGCTTCCTCGCGCGGCTCGCGGAGCGGCGGTCGGTCGCCCCGCCAAAATCGCGCCAACGCTGGCTGAAGCGGCGCTTCAGGATCGACCAGCGCGTGGGGTAATCGTCGTCATCGGGCGGCAGGCGCCAGATGCAGTGCAAATGATCCGGCAACAACACAACGCACCACATTTCGAAGGGACGATCCATCCGGACGTCCGCGATCGCCGCGCGCAGCGCGGCTCGACTCGCCGCGGTAGTCAGAATCGGCCGGCGGCCGGCGGTGACGACCGTAAAAAAATAGCTTGCACCGCGGACGCGCCATCGGCGATACTCGGGCATGGCCGGAAATCGTAGCGAAGTCCTCGGCTCGGGCAAGGTACTGCGTGCGCGGGCCGAAGTTATCGCCGGCCGAATGGTGGGCACGGCCCACCCTACGAACTAAAACTCAGAGCTTTTGCATGGCAAACGGTATCGCTCGCACCAAAGGACAATCACGTGTTGTACATTGCGCCTCGCTATTAATTGTAATCTCTGGCGTAGCGGCGTGGCTGCTGATCGCAGGTGGCGTACGGCAGGCCGCGCAGCTGATTGGAACCGCAGTCACTCGATACCCTACTGGTTATTCAGAGGCGGCTCTTCGTCAAGTGCAAATAGGCCATGGCAGGGAAACTGTCTTGTCATTACTAGGTGAGCCGTTGCTTGTGTCACGTCCTGTAGAGTCATGGCAGTATTACCAATTTGATGGCGTTGTTCATCTAGTGCTGAACTCGTCCACGGCGACGCGGCCCGATTTGATGATCGTACAGAGTGTACTCCACTGTGACGGCGATGGTACATGGAGTTCGATCGATGACGACAAGTGGTCGACAGTCGTTGGGCTTAGTGCGGCCGGAGTCGAGGATGCTCTAGGATGTCCATCGCTAGTAACAAGCTATCGAGATCAACCAGAGATTTGGCGATACTCAACGAATGGTGCATCGCCATGGTACACGTGCGTAGAGGTGGTATTTGATATGGACTCTGGACTAGTTGTCGACAAATTGAAGCGGCTTGCCAGCGATTAGGAGCGTTTAACACCGGCATCGTGCGCGACTCCAACGGCACGGTCCACCCCGGCCGGGTGGGCATCTGGGCCGGCTCTGGCTCGGCCGCGGTGAAGGGCGACAACTTCAAGGTGCGCAGCTTGAATGCCGACCTGGCGGTTGACGGGCGCTTCGCCGACGACATCGTCTCGTGCAGCATCAGCGGCAGCGCCTATGTGATGAACAGCTCGGGCGACACGCGGCAGAGCGTGTGCTTCACGAATGAGATGGCGGGCGTTCTCATGGGCGGGGCGGCTTGAGGCTTGCCGCCGTCGTCCGGTTGCCGAAGACACGGCTCACGGAGCCGTGGCACACGTGGGATCACTCTGTGCGTGTCGGCCGGTTTTCTTACGGCCGCGGGACGGGATGGCGCAGCGAAGAGGCGGGTGGAACCCGCCCCTACCAAGAGGTCCGCACAGCGGACCCTACATGTGCGCTCGTGTTTACGGCGGGCGCGGGATCGATCCTGATGGGATCGTTTGCGGCGTGGAGGAGGAGTCGAGGCGGGTGGGGATTGGGTGTTGGGGTTTGGTGGAGATTGGTAGCTATTGGCGATGGCGACCGTGGCCGCGAAAACGAGGGCGACGGTGGCCGCGACGGCGAGAGAGACCGCGCGGCGGCTGCGCGCGGCCTTTAGCCGGCCATGCTCTTTCGTCCGCCGCTGCTGCGGGTGGCGAGTTGGTCGCGGAGTTGGGCGGCCTTTTCGTAGTCTTCGCGATCGAGGGCGGCCTGGAGCTCCCACTGGAGACGCGGCATGGCGTCGGCCGGCATGCGCTGCAGGACGTCGCGGCGGAGCTGGAGCAGGACTTTGAGTTCGGTCTCGTGGTCGGCGGGCTCGCGGCCGTCGTCGGTTTCGGCGTCGAGGACGCCGGCGGGCTCCTGCTCGAGCGGGATCTCGCGGATTTCGGCGATGCCCTCTTCGACGCGGCGGAGCGCGCTGTCGAAGGCGTTTTGCTGGAGCGCCTCATAGACGCGGGCGCGGCAGTTCATCATGAGCACATAGGCCCGCTGCGGCGTGAGCGCCTGGCGGTCGAAGGGGGTGGCGCCGTAGCGCTCGCAGAAGTCGATCACGCGCAGATTTCGCTCGGTGTCGCGGTCGACGGCCTCGAATTCCTCGAGCACGAACTGCGAAAGATAGCGCTGGTAGTAGAGATAGGCCTCGTGGCGGAGATCGCGGCACTCTTCGGGCGAGAGGACGAAATCTTCGTCGCTGCCGCCGGTGGAGAGGTGCTTGCTGAGGCGGCCTTCCTGGTACTCGAGCAACGACTCGCAGCCGTGGGGGCGCTTGCCGTCGGGTCGTCCGTCGTTTTCGAGCTGGAGGACGCCGAGATCGATTCGTGTCTGAATCTTCTCGCGACCATCGCGCCCGATAATTTTACGGACCGAGATTTTGCCCGGCTCGTAGTCCCAACCGTCGAGGATGCTTCGTAGGTCGCGTAGCATAGCGACAGGCGTATCGGGTCTAACTTCGCGGCGTTTGAATACCCCCGGCGAGTCGCGTGTCTCCCGATCGAGTTTTCAGGATTCACGATGCGGGTGATTGCGGGCGAATTTCGCGGACGGACGCTGATCGGACCGGAAGGCGAGCAGACGCGGCCGATCACGGACCGGGTCAAAGAAACTCTTTTTAACATTCTCGGCTCGAAATTTGGCACGCCGGCGCAGATCCCGCCGGTCGAGGTGCTGGATCTGTTCGCCGGGGCCGGCAATCTGGGGATCGAGGCGGTGTCGCGCGGGGCGAGCAAGTGCGTGTTTGTCGAGAAGGATCGGCGGACGATCCCGGCGTTGCGCACCAATCTGGCGAAGTGTCGGGCGGATGAGCGGCTGAAGCTGACGGTGGATAACGCCTTTGCGATGCGGCTGCCGCTGGCGGACGATCCGGCGGGGTTTGGGCTGATCTTTGTCGACCCGCCCTATCGCGATGCGGAGCGTGGGCCGCGGGTGATCGATCTTTTGGAGCGTGTGGGCACGCGGCTGGCGGCCGATGGGCTGATCGTCTTTCGGTTCGAGGCGGGAACGGCGATTGATTTTGGCGGGGTGCGATCGCTGCGCGTCTGCGACGATCGGACGTATGGGCGGATGCGGCTGGTGTTTTTGGCGAAGCCGGGCTCAGCCGCGGGCGGCGCCGCCGATGCGGCTGTCGCGACGGAGCAGCCAGATGAAGAACATGGCGCCGCCGATGCTGGTGAGGACGCCGACGGGGAGTTCGTAGTCGGAGATGACGCGGGCGAGGGCGTCGCAGAGCGGTAGGAATCCGGCGCCGAAGAGGGTGGCCGCGACGATGGTGACGAGCGAGCGTCCGCCGATGAGGCCGCGGACGATGTGTGGGGCGATCAGACCGACGAAGGCGATGGGGCCGCAAAAGCCGACGATGATGGCGGTGAGCGCGCCGATGGCAAGCAGGCAGCTCCAGACGATCGGCCCGGCCGCGACGCCGCGGGAGGCCGCGACAGCGTCGCCGAAGGCGAGCAGATCGAGCCCGCGATGGGAGAGCAGGCAGATGGCGAGCGCGGGGAGCAGCGCGGCGGCGACGATGCCGGCGTGGCGTAGCTCCACGGTGACAAGCGAGCCCATGAGCCAGCGGACGATTTCGTTGGTGATGGTGGCGTCGGCGAGGTAAGTGGCGAGGACGATGCCCGCGGAGCTCATCGAGGCGACGCAGACGCCGACGAGGAGCAGATAAGCACGGTCGCGGATGGCGTGGCCGCGGGCCATCCAGGCGATCATGGCGATGGCGCTCAGGGCGCCGCCGATGGCGAGCTCGGAAACGACCGGCAAACCAAGCCAGCGCGAGCGGATGTCGGTGAGGATGCCGACGGAGGCGGCGAAAGCGGCGGCGCTGGAGATGCCGAGGGTGTCGGGGGTGGCGAGGGGGTTGCGGAAGATGATTTGAAAGACGGCGCCGCCGAGAGCGAGGCCCGCGCCGGCGACGGCGGCGAGCGCGACGCGCGGGACGCGGAGTTGCCAGAAGATGCCGGGGGCGGCGGGGTCGAGGACCTCGGCGAGGCGAATGGAATGGCGACCGATGAAGGCGGAGCAACCGACCGCGGCGAGGGTCGCGAGGAGGAGCAAAAGCATGTTTCGGTTGAAGAGCGGCAAGGCGAATTCCGATTGTGCGTCCTGCGCGCGGTCGTGCGAGGTCCGTGGCGGCGTGCTATTGCTCGGGCTTCTCGCGCTCTTCGGCGTCGTGTTTGTAGAAGACCTTGGCGATGCGGCGGGCGGCGTCGTGGGCGAGGGCGCGGGCTTCGCGATCGACGGTTTCGGGGCCGCCGCGTTCGGTCGGCGGGCGATTGACGCGGAAGGCGCGGCCCTCGCGCTCCTGGGGGGAGGCGGGCCAGAGGACGGCTTTGTCGTCGGGATCGTCGACGCCGATGAGCTTGGCCGTGAAATCCGCCAGCGGGCTGATGATGGGCGAATCGCCGCGCTCGGTGAGGACGAGGTCGCGCAGTCGGATGTAGAGGACGTAGTTGCAATTGGCCTCGCGCCCGACGCGCTGCAGGCTCCAGCGCGGGAAGTCGACATTGGCCTGCTGGAGGCGGCGCAGTTCTTCGGGGGCGAGGACGTCGATATTTACGCGCTGCAGGCGGAGGATTTCGGTTAGCTTTTCCTGCACTGCGAAGCTGAAGAGCGGATTGTCGAAGTCGTTGCGGGCGGGCTCGATGAGCACGGCGAGTCGGCCGCCGGTGAACTCGAACTCGGGCGGCTGCCACTGGCGCGGCTGAAGGAAGTAGAGCGCGGAGCCGAGGCTGGCACAGCCCGCGAGCGCGAGGGTCGAGGCGAGCGCGAGGAATGCCACGGCGCGCGGCAGACAGCGGGGCCGCACGCGGTTCACAGCTTCTCCTTGCGGTCGTAGAACTTTTGGGCGACTTCGCGGGCGAAGGTCTCCATGGTCAACTTGCGGATGGAGACGTCATCGGTGCCGTATTCGCCGGTGGAGTCCGCGGGGTAGGTCGTTTCGACGACGGTGCGATAAGGCGGCGCGGTATCGGCGGCGGTGGAGTCGAAGATTTTTACGTTGGCCGAGATGCGGCCGCGGAACAGGTGGGGGCTATCGGGTTCGCGGGTGGTGTATTGGGTGAGCTCGATAAAGAGCACGCGATCGGCCCCGAGTTTTTCGCCGAGTTCGCACGGGCTGCGGCGGTCCCAGTTGGGCTCGCGCTGCTGATATTGCACGACCTGCTGCGACGGGACGAACGTGACGCCCTTCACCTGCGGACCGAGGGCGTCTTCGATGTGTCGGCCGATTTCCAGCTGGACGTAGGGATATTCGAAGAGCGTGTCCATCTCGGCCCAGACCGCGACGGCGATCTTTTTGTCGTTCAGGTAGGGCCACTCGGCGGGCACATCGCGGGTGGGCTCGTTGCCGAAGAGCACCGCCCCCGCCGCCATGAGCTTGCAGCCGGTCGCGGAGGCCAGGAGTGCGAGGCTCGCGGCCAATATGGACGCGGCGAACAGGCTCTGCTTGGCGCGGGGGGAACATGGGAGCCGATGGAGACGATGGTGGGTCATGCGTTCGGTCCCGCCGCGCGGATGCGCTCTGAGGCTTCTGGGAATCTTGTGAAATTAGCTCGGAATAGCCCGGCGAGGTCGCGGGCCTTGCGGTCGTAGGCGGCGCTGTCGGCCCAGGTCCCGCGGGGGTTCAAGACCTCGGAGGGGACTTCGGGACAGGTCTGCGGCACTTCGATGCCGAAGTTCGCATCCACGGTGTATTGCGACTGATCGAGTTTTCCGTCGAGCGCCGCGTTGATCATGGCGCGAGTGTAGCGGAGCTTGATGCGGCTGCCGACGCCGTAGGGGCCGCCGCTCCAGCCGGTGTTGACGAGCCAGATGCGCGATTTGTGTTGTGAGATTTTTGCGCCGAGGAGTTCGGCGTAGGTGGCGGGGCTGAGCGGGAGGAAGGGTTCGCCGAAGCAGGTGCTGAAGGTGGCCTGGGGCTCGCTACCCATGCCGGCCTCTGTGCCGGCGACCTTGGCGGTGTAGCCGGAGAGGAAGTGATACATGGCCTGTTCGCTGGTGAGTCGTGAGATCGGGGGCAGGACGCCGAAGGCATCGCAGGTGAGGAAGATGACGTTTTTTGGATGTCCGCCGACGGAGGGTTCGACCGCGCCGGCGATGTAATCGAGCGGATAGGCGACGCGGGTGTTTTCGGTGAGGGAGGCGTCGTTGTAGTCGGGCGCGGCGGTGATCGGATCGAGGATCACATTTTCCAGCACGGCGCCGAAGCGGATGGCGCGATAGATGTCGGGCTCATTTTCCTCGGTGAGCTTGATGCACTTGGCGTAGCAGCCGCCCTCGAAGTTGAAGACGCCGTCGTCGCCCCAGCCGTGTTCGTCGTCGCCGATCAGTCGGCGATAGGGGTCGGCGGAGAGCGTGGTTTTTCCGGTGCCGGAGAGGCCGAAGAAGAGCGCGACGTCGCCGGCGCGGCCGATGTTGGCCGAGCAGTGCATGGCGGCGACGCCCTTCAACGGCAGCAGGTAGTTCATGATGGTGAAGATGGATTTCTTGATCTCGCCGGCGTAGGCGGTGCCGCCGATCAGGATGAGCTTTTCGGCGAGGTTGGCGATGATGAAGGCTTCGCTGGGGGTTCCGTCGGCGGCGGGGTTGGCGAGGAAGCTGGGGGCGGCGACGACGGTGAACTCGGGATCGTGGGCGGCGAGCGCGTCGGCGGGCGGCCGGATGAACAGCGTGCGGGCGAAAAGGCTGTGCCAGGCGAGTTCGGTGATGACGCGAAGGTTGAGCCGATGAGCGGGGCTGGCGCCGGCGCAGAGATCCTGCACAAAGAGGTCGCGCTGCGCGAGGTGGGCGAACATCTTTGTTTTCAGGGCGGCGAACTTTTCGGCGCTGATTTCGAGATTGACCTTGCCCCAGGCGATTTTGTCGGCGCTGCCGGGCTCGCGGACGAAGAACTTGTCCTTGGGCGAGCGGCCGGTGCGCTTGCCGGTGCGGGCGACGAGCGCACCGCGATCGGAGAGCTCTGCTTCACGGCGCTGCAGGGACTCGGCCACGAGCTTGGGCGGGAGCGAGTTCCAATAGGCTGTTCCGGTGTGATTGAGGCCGATCTTCTGCAATCCGACGCGGCTGATGCGCGAGAGCGGGGCGGTCATGCGGCTGTCCTATGTCGCTCGACGCGGCGGCGCGGCAAACGCGCGGCGGGTGAGCGCATGCACTTTCCCAATTTCATTATCGGCAGTTTCTGCGCCTGCCGCAAATTGCCTCGAGGGGCGTGTCTGCCGGCTCAATCGGCAGTGTCGGGCGAATCGGAGGAAATGCAGAATGAAGAATGCAGAATGCAGAATGCAGAAATGAACCCCCGTTAGCGCTCGCGATTCCGGCCCGGTTTTGACGTTTCAATGTTTCAGCGTTTTTACCGGCCCTCGGCCGCGCAAAACCCGCCCCGTCCTGAAATTGCCGATGAAACCAGATATCGCGCCTCCGGGAGAGCCCATGGATCCGCTCAAGATTGGTCAGGTCGTTCGCGTCGACGGCGACAACATTGAAGTGCAGATCACCGTCAACGACCTTGTGATCGACTATCACGGCACTCAGTATCGCGTCGGCCGACTCGGCACGTATATCACCGTGCCGATCGAGAACTGCACGCTCATTGGATATGTGACGAAGTGCGGCGTGAGCGGCGAACTGGAGCCGGGGCCGAACCCGCAGGGGCCGCGGCGTCTGTCGCTGCACGCGCAGCTATTGGGGACGATCAAGGCGGACCGCTTCTCGCGCGGCGTGAGCGAGTATCCGACGATCGGCGACAGCGTGCGGCTGGGCGTCGACGAAGACTTCGAGTTGATCTTCGGCACGTTTGAGGAAGTCGCCAATAAAGGCGGCGTGCGTAAGTCGTTCAGCATGGGGCGATTCGCCGTCGACAACGACTTTGAAGTGCGCGTGCTGGGCAAAGAGTTTTTTGCGAAGCACGTGGCGGTGATGGGAAACTCGGGTTCGGGAAAGAGCTGCACCACGGCGAAGATCGTCTATGAGGCGCTGCGGCTGCCCGAGTCGCAGGTGGTGATGTTTGACATGCACGGCGAATACCTGAACGCCTTCTCGGGCGACGACGGCAAGCCGCTGCCGAATGTGACCTATCTCTCCGACCGCAATCTGATCCTGCCCTACTGGATGCTGGGCTTTGAGGAGTTTGAGCGGCTGTTCCTCGACACCAGCAACCCGCAGAACGAGACGGCGCAGCGAATCTTCCTGCGCGATGCGTTTCGCAAGCTGAAGCTGACGGCGGCGAAGGAGCTGAACCTCGAGTTCGATTACAGCGTCGAAACGCCGGTCTACTTCTCGATCGAGCAGTTGAAGATGCTGGCGGAGAACCTGAACGAAGCGCGCTATCTGTTGAACAGCGAGAACTACGCCTTTTCACGCCTGCCGTTTCGCCAGTTGCCGCCCGATGAGCAGGAGCATCTGCTGCTGACGCGGCGAATGGAGTTCAACAAGGGCAACGCCGAGGGCGAGACGCCGCACGCGACGTTTCACGGCCGATTGCTGGGCTTTGTGAATCTGCTGGAGTCGCGCCTGAATGATCCGCGCTACGACTTCATTCTGAAGCCGTTTGAGCAGGTGAAGCGCAATCCGGAGCTGGCCCCCTACTTCAAGCCCGAGATGGGCGCGCGTGAGCTGTCGGGCGCCGTCGCGTCGGTGTTGCGGCAGGTGCTGGGTCGGCTGGGCGGTCGCAAGAATCTAACGATCATCGACCTTTCGGGTCTGCCGTTCGACGTGGTCGATGTGACCGTCGCGGTGATGACGCGAGCGCTGTTTGAGTTCAACTTCTGGACGCCGGTCGAGAACCGGCAGCCGACGCTGATTGTGTATGAGGAGGCGCACAACTACCTGCCGCGTAAGCCGATCGCCAACCGCAAGACCTTCGCGCGCGAGGCGGTGGAAAAGGTGGCGAAGGAAGGCCGTAAGTACGGCGTTTCGGCGATGGTGGTGAGCCAGCGGCCGAGCGAAATCTCGGAGACGCTGCTGTCGCAGTGCAACAGCATGGTGCTGATGCGCATGAACAACCCGGATGATCAGGAATATGCGGCGCGGGTGGTGAGCGACCAGTTCCGCAGCCTGATCTCGCTGTTGCCGAGTCTGAAGCCGGGCGAGGGGTTTGTGATCGGCGATTCGGTGCTGATGCCGATGCGGACGCTGATCGACCTGCCGCCACGATTGCCGCGCAGCAACGACGTGGACTTTTTCGGATTGTGGAGCCAGGGGGCGAAACCGCTGGGGGTGGAGACGATCGTGCAGCGCTGGTGGCGCAAGGATCGGACGGCCTTTGCCAACGAAGCCGGGGCCGGGACTGCCGATCCGCCGCGGGCCGCTCCGGGCAACGCGCGTGGTCCGATGGCGGGCGGTGGCGGGTCGTCGATCAGCGGGCTCCCGCAGGGCACAGCGGCGAATGGCCTTCCGAACCTGATCCAGCCGCGGCAAAACCCGACTCCGCCGGGCGGGCCGCAGCCGCCGGCGG
>JALHOX010000114.1 GCA_022842805.1 Phycisphaerae bacterium
CGTGGGCGGAGACGGCGGGGGACCCGGCGGCGCTGGCGCCGAATTCGGCGCTGGCGTACATCGGCGTGACGGACATGAAGCAGATTTGGGCCGACCTGGAGAAGACGGCGGCCTACAAGCTCTATCAGCAGCCGGAGATTCGCGAAGCGATCGCGGAGTGGAACGTCGCCGCGAAGATGTTTGACGGCATGAAGGCGAAGTTTGCCGCGGCGCTCGATACGCCGGTGGAGCAGCTCAAGAATCCGTTTGCGGGCCCTGGCGCGGTGTACATCATCATGGAGAGCGGCGACGAGGAACCGACGCCGGTCTTTATCGCGACGGTCGGCGACAAAGAGCTGATGACGCAGTACTTCGAGACGGCGACCAAGAAGATGAAGGCCGCCGCCAGCGAGTCGGAGACGAAGGAAGTCGGCGACGCGACGCTGCACATCTTCAAGAACACCCGCAGCGCCGACTCGGCCAACGCCAACGGCGCCGAGGAGGGCAACGCCGAAGATGTCGATTCGCCGGAGGCGGCGGTGGACAAGATGATGTCGAGCATGGGCGACCTGATCTCTTCGGAGAATCTGCCGCCGGAGATCGTGCTGGTTCGCAGCAAGGATCACTTCATCATCGCGGGCAACGAGCGTGGGGCGAAGTCGGCCATCGACCGCGAGAGCGCACGGCTTTCGGCGCACGACGACTATCGCGAGCTGGCGAAGCTGCGCGAGGATCTGGGACAGGTTCGGATGTTCGTCAATGTGCCGGGGATTTTTGACGCGACGAAGCCGAAGGACAGCGCTGAGGCCGAAGAGCACAAGAAGGCCGGCGAATCGATGGGAATCCGCTCTTTCCGCAGCTTTGTGGGCACGGCTCAGATCGCCGGCGAGGAAGCCGACATGCGGGTCGACGGCATTCAGTTGCTGACCTCCGACCGTCAGGGTCTGGCTCGGCTGCTGAGCTTTGAGAATGCACCGGTGGCGCCGGCTTCGAACATCGATTCCAACAATCTGTTCTTCATCAGCGCCAACATCGAGCTGCCGAAGCTGCTGGACGAGATCGAGCGCATGCTGCGCCAGACCGACCCGAATGCCGCCGATCAGATGCGGGCCGGGCTGGAGCAGGTGCCGCTGGGCGAAAAGCCGGTGAACATGCGCAAGGACTTCATTGATTATCTGAAGGGGCCGATCACGTTCGGGCTGGACTTGCGCAAGCCGTATCTGGCCGAAGAGGTGCGCATGCTGGTGGCCCTGGGCTGCAAGGACACGGCGGCGGTGACGCGGTTCTTCTCCGGCGTGCCGATGTTCACGCCGCGCGAGGCGAGCGGATCGACGATTTTCGAGACGCCGATGGCGCCGATCTCGATGACGGCGAGCGGGGGTCGGTTCATTCTTGGCTCCAAGCCCGGAGTGGACACGGCGCTGGCGGGCGCGTCGGGCGATTCGCTGGCGGACAGCGCCGGGTTCCGCCGGGCTGCCAAGCAGATGCCGTCGGAAGCGTGGCTGACGCTGTACACCGACGCGCGGCGCATGACCGAGGCGATGCTCGGCTATGTGGCCGATGAGAACGCGCTGAACAACACCATGAACCCGGGGGCGATGTTCGTGGCGGCGATGGCCGAAGGGATGGTCGGGCCGGACGAGAAGTCGCGTGAGGCGGCCAAGAAGCTGATGCCGAGCCAATCGCAGCAGCTCTTTACCATCACGACGACGCCCGAGGGGCTGCGCGTCAGCGCGGTCTTGACCAAGCCGGAATAATGACGTTGTTTGCACTGCGCCCGGATGGGCGCAGCCAGCCGATCGGTCAGAATCGCTCCCGCGTCCGGGAACGGCTCTGATCGATCTTTGTCTCAGAGATTTGTCCACGGCAAAGCGAGTCCGGAGGTTTTCGCATGACCGAAGCGATGTTTGGAACGACCTCGATTTCATGCAGTCCGTCGCCCGCCGCGGGGCGGCGTTCGTGGCTGCGGCGCGCGGCGCTGGGGCTGATGGTTCTGCCGTTCGTCGGCTGCCAACTGGTGACCGATCCGAATGGGAACGGGAACGGCAACTCGAACAGCGGCGGCGGGAACGGGAACGCCAACGACAATTCGAGCGGTTCGCCGATTGATCGCGATACCGTCGGTTACTTCATCAACAACCAGGTGCGCGACAAACTGCTGATCGCCGGTCGAGCCGCGAGCGGCGACGAGTTTTTCGTGTTCGGCACGCGCACGGCGCAGAACTTCCCCGAGCGGGTCGAATATCTGCTGGTGATCAACAAAGACGGGCAGAACGCGTTCATCGAGTTTGACGACGACGGCTGGCCGGTGTTCGCGCGTGGCTTCGACCGCAGCTTTGTGGAGGTGGACTACCTGATCAAGACGCAGGCGGAGATCGTCGCCAATCTTGATATTCGCGACGAGACCAACGACCTGCAGGAAGTGGTTCCCGTCACGTTTAACGGGCGGCGCACGGCGCGGCAGGTGTCGGACGCGGTCTTCGCCGAGACCAGCTTCAGGCCGGTGTTGCCGGTGGCGCCGACGACCAACCCGCGCAGCGTGCGGTTCGAGGAGGCCGGCGTTGCATTTGAAATTGCGAGCGACGATGACGGCAAGTTTGACGAGGGTCGCTTCGCGCCGGTTCGCGTCGGCGACACGCTCTTTCAGGGCTACGTCGTCGGGCTGATTCCGCCGGTCGAATTCGCGATCACGATCCTGGGCGAGGCGCTGCTCAGCACCTGGGACAACACGGTGGAGGTGGAGCGCGAGGGCGTGTTGTCGGCGTATGCGCCGATCTTCTTCATCGGCCCGGTGATCAACGGATCGTTCGAGCGAATCGAGTTCGCGTCGCTGAACGCTGCGTTCGAAGATCTGCCGCCGCAACCGACGCGTCCGCGCGACTGAGTCGGGCCCGCGGCGCGCGGGAATCAGTGATGTCCGTCGTCCTTCTTCGCCGCCGGCGCTGCTTGCGCCGGCGCTTCTTTTGCCTGCACCTCGGCGGCGTTTCGCGGGGCGGAGTCACTGTCGTATTTCTTGTCGGTGTCGACGACTTCGACGCGCTGATTGGCGGAGTGGCCGGCGGCGTCGTAGGCCGTTCCGACGACGCGTTCGTTGTCGCCACAGGCGGTGACCCGCAGCCGCTGCCATTCGATGCCGCGCGCCGCCAGCCCGTCGGCGACGGCCTTGGCGCGGTCGTAGGAAAGCTGCATGCCGCGGTCTTCGCGGCTGAAGGCCTCGGCACTGCTGACGTGGCCGCGGAGCTCGATCACATTTGAGAGTCCGCGCCGCTCTTCGGCCAGGCGTTCGATGCGAGCGGCGGCCTCGGCGTCGAGCTGGACCGACTCGGCGACGAAGTGCAACACGCCGCCGTAGGCGACATAGTCGCTGGGCCGCTGGGCCTTGAAGCTCTGGCCGGTGCCGTCGACGTCCTTGGAATTGTCCTCGGATTTGGCGGCTTTTTGCTGCATTCGGCGATAGAGAACGGAATCGCGGGGGTCGTCGGCCGAGACGGGGTTGTTGAACGCCTCGCGCATAGCGATGGCCCAATCGAGCATCTGGGCCGAGGAGCCCTCGCTGACCTCTTCGCTTTCGTCGGCGGCGCCGCCGCTGCGAGCGGCTGGGGCGGGATCCTCGGCGGGCTTCATGTTCATGGCGAGCAAGACGACGAAGAAGCCCATCATGAGCGCGACGTTATCGGCGAATGAAATCAGCCACTCTGGTGCGCCTTCGTGTTCGCCCTCGGCGTGGCCTCCGCCGCCGCCGTGACCACCGCCGTGGCCGCCGCCATGGCCCCCGCCGCCGTGGCCGCCTTCGTGCTTGTCATGTTCGTCAGACATTGCGGTGGCTTTCGGCTCGTGCAAGGCGCTCGAGCAATTGCTTCGAGCGCGGCTTCCGGATCGCAGTTACTCAACCGGCTTCGGAGCAGCACTGCTCACAGAGCAGTGGCACACCGAATGTTTTTCTCGCGTTCGGCGCCTCGCGGCGGCGTCGCTTCGACGCGGCGCCGATCCGTCGCGCCGTCGGGCTGTTACGCCGCCTGTCGCAGCTTTTCGCGCCCGCCGACGGGGATGAAGGCGGCCATTTTCTCGAGCGTCATGCGTGGGTTGTCGCCGGCCTGAATGGAGAGAATGCCCTGGAGCATCATTTCCTTGTTCAGGATCTCCTCGCCGGAGCGGAGGGCCAGCTTGTCGCCCATTGGTCCGGCGATGGCGTTGGCGACGATGGCGCCGTACATCGTGGCGACGACGGCGACGGCCAGCGCGTTACCCATTTTTCCGATGTCGGCCGATGCGAGCTGGCCGAACATACCGACCTGACCGACGAGCGTTCCGACCAGTCCGTAGCCGGGTCCGTAGAGCTTGATGAGGTCGAAGAGCTTTTTGCCGGACTTGTGCCGCTCCTGCATCGCCATCACTTCCATGCGGAGCGTGGCCTCGATTGCTTCCGGAGGCGCGCCATCGACGACCATGCGCAATCCGGAGGAGAGGAACTTGTCCTTGATATTGGCGCACTCGGCCTCGAGCGAGAGCACGCCGTCGCGACGGGCCTTTTCCGAGAGCGAGCTCATCAGCTTGATGACCTCGATCGCAGAAACACCTTTGTGAAACAGAAATCGCTTGAGGTAGCCGGGGATCTGCTTGATCTTCTCCATGGGCAGGGCCATGAAGACGACGCTGATGGATCCGCCGCCGACCATCAGCACGCCTTCGCCCGAGTAGAACATTTCGAAGTGTCCGTGCGAGACTTCGTAGAAGACGAAGCCGAGGCAGCCGAAGCCGATCAGGCACCCAATCAGGCTGGCAATGTCCATGAGTCGTCCTGCCACGTCACGCGCAAAATGAGCCGCGCGTCGCGCCACCGGCACTGGCTGCGCCCAGCGACGGGCGCAAAAAGCTAGTGCTTCAGGACGTTCATCGGTGCGCGCGGCGGGCGACTTTGGGATCAGTCGCGGCTGGTTCGCTCGCGCGGCGCAGTCGACTACATTGGAGGCGTGTCGTCCGTCTTTGAGTCTCAGGCCGGCCCCGGCCGGCGTCAGCCGCTCGACGCGCTGTTGCCCGAGCGGCGCACATTCGCGGACCGGCCCAGCGACGCCGAGCTGGCGGCGCTCCCGGCATGCGCGGCGGTATATCTGTTGGAAGCCGGCGATGGCGCGTCGGTCTTGCTGGCTCACACGCAGAATCTGCGCCGGCTGGCGCAGTCGCGCTTTTCGCAACCGCTGCCGGACGAATCGCCGGCACCGCGGGCCGATCTGGCGGAGATCGTCCGCGCCATCCGCTGGCGCGAGGTCGACAGCCGCTTCGAGGCCGACTGGCGTTATTGGCGTTGCGTCACTCAGCTTTCGCCGCGCGAAGCGGACAAGCTGGCTCCGTTTGGGCCGGCGAGCTACCTGCGGCTGGACCTTGGCGAAGCGATTCCGCACCCCGAGGTGAGCGAGCGCGTGTGTCGCGCGTCGGGGGCGTTCATCGGCCCCTTTCCGAGCCGCTCCGCGGCCAACGCGGCGCACGAAGGCATCGTCGATCTGTTTGATCTTTGCCGCTATCCGGAGCAGGTGCGGCGTGCGCCGCGCGGAGAGCGGTGCGCCTATGCCGAGATGGGCCGGTGTGACGCGCCGTGCGACGGCGCGTCGTCGATCGCGGACTACCGCCGGCGGGTTGAAGACGCGTGGCGCTTTGCGTCGGGCGGCGTCGCGGATTGGATCGCGGAGGCGGAGCAACGCATGCGGTCGCTTGCGGGGGCGTTGCAGTTTGAGAAGGCGGCGTTGCTGAAGACGCAACTGGAGTTTGCTCGGCGATGGAGCCGGTCGTTTTTCGGTGCGCGGCTCGTCGCTGCGAGGCCGACCGTGCTGCTGATACCGGTCGTGCGGCGGCGGGCATGGAAGCCGTTTTACTTTCTTGATGGTGCGCTGCTTGATGGTCCGCGGATCGCCGAGCGGAAGCTGGCGGCGGAGTTGACGCTGTGGCTTGAACGAGCGGGTGCGTCTGCGGCTCAGGCGCTGGCGGAGACCGACCCGGACATGCGCATGCGCCAGCACTGGCTGGTGGCTGGTTTTCTGCAGCATCCGCGGTCGCAGGAGGCGATCATCTTTGACCCGGGGGCGACCGACGCCGCTCAACAGGTCGCGGCTGCGGTGGCGGCGAAGCGCGGGCGTATGGGAAGCTCTTTAAGTCATGCCCCAGACAAACACAGCCCAGAGCGCTGAGATCACGCCGCAGAAGAGGATGAACTCGCGGAAGGTTTCGTCGAAGACGCGGAGAAGGATGGGCACGGTGGTGAGCGCGATCAGCGGGCTGCAGCATATGAAAAAGCCGGCGGGATTGCCGATGCGGTAGTAGCAGGCGACAAAGCCGCCGATATAGAGCGTCCAGCCGATGGTGTAGAGCGTGTTGTCAATGCGGCTGGCGCGGACGAGCTGCTTGTAGTCGACATCTTCCCAGCGGACGGGCTTGCCGCACTCGGGGCAGATCGGGGTGGGCATGCCCTTCGTTTCATAGCCGCAATTTGGGCATTTGTCGGGTAGGCCGACGGGCGGGCGGTCGAGGCGGAGCGGTTCGAAGGGGTCGAGGTCTGCGCCGCGTCCGGGATTCAACGTGGTAGGCAAGGCGCGCGGCGGATCGTTGTTTGGCGATGAGGGCGCGGGGGGCGGCGGCGCCGGCTCAAGCTCGTAGACGTCGTCGTCTTCAGGATGGGGCCGCGGTGTGTTCATGGCTTTGACCGCGAATGGTAACAACGGAACGGGAGGAAACGCCCGAGCGGCGAACGGGGAGCGGCCGGCCCCCTGCCGCCGGGTCAGCCTGACACCGTACGGACCGTGCGGTGCTGCGAGTAAAATCTAGCGGCGGGAACAATGCAGGCTTTCATTCAATACAAGCAGCCGGCACCGAGCGATCATTGCATCGTGTGTCTTTATTCGCGGGAGGGGCTGACGCCTACGCAGGATTGTCCGGAGTGTGGGGCGCCGAGCGGGCCGGGGTGGATCTATTTTGTGCCGCTGGTTGGAAAAGATGAGCTAGATGCCGCCAGGTGGGTGCCGTGGATCGTCGGCTTTCAGGTCGGCGCGGGGCTCCTGCAGATCGGACTGGCGTTCGTCGCGCAGCGCGGCGGACTACCACCGTGGCATACTTTGTTGCAGGGGATGATGTATGTTGCAGCCGGGCTACTGGTCGCGGTGGCGCAACGTTTTCGCTTTCTCGGCGGCAGGCGTCGGCGGCCCAACACGCTCGCTATTGGGGATGAGGAGTTTGCGGTTATCGAGAATCTGCGACGGACGCAGCTCTACCGGCTCGACAAGGTGAGCGATTTTCATACCGAGCGGCACATCGGCCAGGCGATCGTCTTTCAGTATGAGGGGGCGACGGTGCGGCTGGACCATGCGCGTTTCTGTGGACACAGCTACCCGCGGATGCAGAATTTTCATGACTGTCTGCGGTTGGCGGTCACGGACGCGCGAGCGCGTGCGACGGCGCAGGGTTCGGAGGATCGGTCGTGAGCGATGAGCGCGGGGCGACGAACGACAGCCGCCGCGAAACGATCTGCTACGGCTGCGACTATCCGCGGACCGGGCTGTCGGCGGAGGTCGATTGTCCGGAGTGTGGAGCGCCGTATGGGGCAGAGTGGACGGTCTATACCACGAATCCGACGCCGTGGGAGACGACGATTTTCGCGTGGATTTTGTTGCTGCCCATGTTGGGATACGCGATTCCGACGATTGGATCGGCGCTGACGTGGACTGGGCGACGCGGAGCGGGCTGGGAGCATTTGCTGATGGGGGTGATCGGCCTGGCGATGGTGATCGTGGCTTTCCAAACGCTGCGGCATAATTGGCGGCAGAATCGGGCGGCGCGGTGTGGTGCGCTGGCGCTGGGACGGGACGAGTTTGCGTTGGTTGATCGAAGGGCGCGGCGCGCGGAGCGGTACCTGCTGCGCGAAGTTCGCGAGCTGGAGGTCGGGCACTTGGGCGATGCGTTGAAGTTTCGGTATGAGGGGCGGCTGGTGTCGATCGATTTGGGGCGAATCTTGATTGGCGACAACGCGAGGGCGTTTGATTTCGCGATGGCGCTTCAGAAGGCGTGGCGTGAGGCGATGGAGCGGGGTTGATCGGTCGCAGCGAGGTGTGGCCGGCGGAGAAAACGGAGAACGGCGACCCGGTGTTTCGCCGGGTCGCCGTCCGTTTTGAGAAATCGAAGGCCGCGCGCCGGCGGCGGGTTAGGCCGACAGCGAATAGTCGGTGTAGTAGTCGGCGTGCAGCGTTTCGCGCAGCTTTTCGAGCGCCTTGTTCTGAATCTGGCGGACGCGTTCCTTGCTGACGCCGAGCATCGCGCCGACCTCTTCGAGGGTTTTGCCCTTGGGGGCGACGACCTGCTCGATGAAGGCCGAATCGACCAGCGGGGAAGAATCGTCATGGACGGTTTGCGTGGCGCCGGTGATCGCGAAGCGGGCGGCGATGACCTGCTGCTCGACGTCGGACAATTCGGCACGATTGCTGGCGAGCGCCTCGCGCAGACTGTTCAGGCCGCTCTGCTCGACTTCGGCCCGCTGGCGATCGAGGAAATCGCTGCGCTCGATGGTCGTGTCAAAGGCGACCGGGAACTGGCTGCGATAGCGCGAGCCCTTGGCGGCGATGCGCGTGAAGGCCGACAGGATCGCCCGGCAGGCGTAGGTGCTGAACTTGAAGCCGCGGGCGCAGTCGAACTTATCGACGCAGCGGAGAAGCGCCAGATTGCCCTCGCTCACCAATTCCGAGAGCTCGACGCCGTTGATCTTGGCGCGGCGGGCCATGGCGAGGACGAGCGAGATATTGAGGCGCGAGATTTCGCCGCGAATGTCGCTCGACTTCGAGTACCAGGCGATCAGGTCGCGGGCCGCGCTGACGGTGAGCCGTTCGTTGCGGAACTGGCGAATGATCTTGAGCACGCGATAGCGGGCGTAGTTGAAGGCGCGGAAGAGGCGCTTTTCATCGTCGGCGCTGAGGACCTCGGCCCGCATGTTTGCGAAGATGCCGAACTCGTTTTCGAGGTCGACCGTCGCATTCGGGTCATAGGAGATGTAGTCCGCCGGTCGCGGGGCTGCGGCGAAGATCGCCTTTTCCGCGGTGGCGGCCTGGAACATCGGCTCGAACACGCACTCGAAGAGTTCGCCTTGGAGCCTTTGGAGCAAATCGATGTCTTCGTCGGTGAAGCGACGAAGAGCGCTGTTGGGCGGCAGGGTAAAGCTGCCGTGGAGTTTGCGAAGTCCGCCGCGGGCGGCCGACTTCGAAGCTTTGACCTTTCCTTGAGTGACTTTCATCCGCGCACCTCCTGGTTGCTGCGGCGCCGGCGAACAGCTCGTAAGCCGTGGGCCAACTATCGTTCTCGGGCGTTTCCGCCTCCATCGGAAGGCGGGACCTCTGGGCATCTAACAATACGGATGTCGTCCCAGATCGGTTCCAAAAAACATAACAAAAATCGTCCAATACAGTCAATATCGTTCAAAACGGCCACGACAATTTTCAGAAGTCCGAAAAATGTCGCGGGCGTGCCCTTGTTACCATACAACAACCGAATACGCGGTCGTAACCATCCCGGTTGCAAAGGTTTCCGATGCGGTTGCCGGAACATTGGACGCTCCAGCTCGTCGGCGATTCACATCTCGGCGCGTCGCTCCCCGGCCTTTCTCGTCGCGCCAACGAGACACGCCGCCAGGATTTGGATGCTGCGTACCGCAAAGCGGTGCGGTCGGGCATCAATTCCAACTGTCGATTGATGTTGTATTCCGGCGATCTGTGGGACACCCCCCGCCCCCCGGCGATGGATGTTTTGTCGGCGGCGACAGAAATACGCGCCGTAGCCGACGCGGGAATCCCGGTGGTGGTGCTCGCCGGAAACCACGATGCGGGGGTTTTGTCGGGCTCGGTATGGCTGGAACACCCCAATTTGCACACGGTGGCGCGTCCGCGGCCGATTTTGCTGGAAATCGACGGGGTGCGGGTGGGCATTGCGGCGATTCCGTTCATCCGTGAGCCGGCGACGTGGTATGCGGCGCTTTCTCAGGTGGCGGCAGACCTGCCGCCGGCGGACCTGCGGATCGTGTTGGCTCATCAGGCGTTCGTCGGCGCGGTGTGCGGGGCACAAAATTTTCGATTTCGGCTGGGGCGCGATGTGGTGGACCCGGCACGGATCCCGCCCGGCTTTGACCTGGTCGCGACGGGGCACGTCCACCGGCCTCAGATTTTGCAGCCGCTGCTGAACGGGCCGCCGATTGTTTACGCCGGCGCGACCGATCGGATCGCGTTTACGGAACGGAACGAGGACAAGGGCCACGCCCGGATCGACTTCGCGGAGGGGCGGGCGCGGGTGCGATTCGAACGGGCGGAGTGTCGCCCGATGCAGTTTGTTCCGCTGGACATTACGGGGCTGCCGCCGCCGAAGATCATCGAGCTGGTGGAATCGAGCGTCGCCGCCCTGCCGACGGACGCGGTGGCGGAGGTGCGGCTGACGGGGCAGACGACGCGTGACGCGGTGCGTGGGATTCGCATCGGCCCGCGCGCGGCGGCGGTGCGCGACGATGTGCTGGTGGCGGTGAACTTTCGGTCGGTGCAATTCATCGCCAATCGGCAGGCGCGGGCGCAGGGCATTGACTGTGAACCGGTCTACGAACATAGCCCCTTCGACGATCCGGCGTTGCGGGCGGCGGGCGTGATGAGCGGCGTGCCGGGGAGCTGGGTCGGCGATCTGCCGCGGGGGCCGGGGACCTATGTGCTGCGCGACGGCGGCGGACGCGTGGTGTACATCGGAAAGGCGTCGAATCTGCGGCAGAGGGTGCGATCGCACCTGCGCGGCGATTCGGATCATGGCTACTTCGGGGCGTGGGCGGCGAGCGTGAAGCGAATCGACGTGCGCGTCGCGGCTTCGGAGCTGGAGGCGTCGATCGTCGAAGCCGAGCTGGTGCGTCGCGTGCGGCCGCCCTTTAATCGGCAGATGCGGGAGTGGGAGGACTACTGGTATCTGGCGCCGCTTTCCGGGCCGCATCGGCAGTTGACCGTGACCCGCGCTCCGGAGACGCACCGATTCGCCTTTGGTCCGTTTGGCCGACGGATGAGTGCGGCGATGGTGCTCGACGTCGTCAATCGGGCCTTTGGCTGCGCGCAGTGCCCGGAACACAGATCGGAAGAGC